>CAMCXB010000009.1 GCA_945883145.1 Bordetella parapertussis
CCTTACCAAGGGAGTGCTCTACCACTGAGCCACATGGGCAAAAAACCTGCTGCACTTGCACTCTGCCAAACCACGAAACCGCTTAACTGCTTTTCTACAACGTCTACAACGTCCACTTCACTTCTCTGCCTGCCGCCTTCGCCCCCCCCCTCAAGCTGGAGCGGGTGAAGGGAATCGAACCCTCGTCATAAGCTTGGAAGGCTTCAGCTCTACCATTGAGCTACACCCGCGAGGGCGCGCAACCTCGACCACTACTCAATCTGTTACCAAACACTACCTGGTGGAGAGGGCTGGATTCGAACCAGCGTACTCGCAAGAGGGCAGATTTACAGTCTGCTGCCATTAACCACTCGGCCACCTCTCCGCAGGGAACCGCTAACTATAGTGGGATGGATTATTTTTGTCAATCGAAATAATGCTCTTGACCCCAAGCGCAGCAAGGGCAAATACGGCTAAAAATAAGGGTAAAGCGGGGATTTTTACAAAGCCGAACGGTTGCAAAAAGTCTTAGAAAATATTTAATAATTTAGCAATTAAAAATGCGATCGCAGACCAAATTACGGCAGAGGCGAAGGGTAAACAAAAGACAATACCGCGTAATCGAAAACGCACGTCCCACGGCAAACGACCCACCCATAATTTCTCAAGTATCGGTAAAAGTGGATAAAAGACAGCTAATGCGATGAAAATGGCGACAACCCAACGTATCATGATTTAACTCAGATAAAGCGACCAATTAAAAATACCACCACTGAGATCAGAACGGTGGAAGCAAACGGCAGAAAAATTTCTCTACCAAAGAGTCGAAAACGCACATCTCCTGGCAAACGTCCTATGCCCAACTTTTCTAACCAAGGCAATGCGGATGAAAAAACCATCAACACAAGAAAAATAATAATCAACCAGCGAAACATACATTTGTCTTTTTAAAATGAAAACAAAATACTTAGCTCTTAACTCATAAACGGTAACTTTTATCTTGCTCAACGACGGCTTCGGTCACATCCAGACCTACGCCAATAATCAATACCTTGAATAATTCACCCATCTCAGCAGGTGAAGTTAACTGCTGAACCGCATTTGCAGTCGGCAACCATTCTTTTGTATCTTCGGGCGAAAGGGTTTGCATTAATTCAGGCAAGCCAGCGGCAATCAAAAAAGCAGCCTGATTCAGATAAGCCAGCACCTGAGCACCAGCTTCAACTGCTGCCAGCGCCATTGCTGTGAAATCCACATGCGCTGTGATGTCTTGTAAACCCAGCATAAAAAAAGGATCACTATGTGCATGATGACGATAGTGACACATCAGGGTGCCGCTAGCACGGTTTGCAAGATAGTACTCGCGCGCAGGAAAGCCATAATCCAGCAAAACTGCAGAGCCACGACCACCCGCGATCAACATCTCTGACAATGAACGTATAAAACCTTGTTGAGTTGGGTGCACCTCAGTCAAATAGCCATCCGGAAGTGCATCAGCATCCGGAATCTGATGCGCAATGTCTTGCTCAACTTCACGATCAATGAAGCAAAAAGATGATCTTTGCCATC
Source organism: Bordetella parapertussis (assembly GCA_945883145.1). GTDB lineage: Bacteria > Pseudomonadota > Gammaproteobacteria > Burkholderiales > Burkholderiaceae_D > Pernthalerella. The sequence goes on from CAMCXB010000009.1 coordinate 1,549, forward strand.
CCACGCATCGCTCTAGCCAGCGTCCCTGTTTTTTAATCAGTAAAGACACTGGCATCGCATCCAGCACTTCATTACACAGAACCGTGCCACGAAAAACTTTAGGAGGCACATTCAGCCAACTCACGCAGCTAAAATCTTTCAACAAACTTTGCTGCCTAGCACGCAACTGCGTAGACAACTCCACAATCACATATTCTGCAACCGGCCTACCCGCCGCCTCACAAGCAAGCATCACATCTAGCGCCAGTTTGCCGCTGCCCGCACCGAACTCGAGTATGCGCAGTGGCTCAGCATCAGCCATCTGCATCACAAACTGCGCTAAAGTACGGCCAAATATGGGCGTAATCTCAGGCGCAGTTGTAAAATCCCCCTCTTTGCCAAACTTGGTTGAACCACCCGCGTAATAACCCAAGCCCTCGGCGTATAAGGCAAGCTGCATAAAACGCGCAAACGAGATCCATCCATCACAGGATTGGATCTCTTGATGAATGAGGGAAGTTAAAGCGCGGGACGCAATGAGTGCGTCTTCTGTAGGCTCAGGCAATTGCATAAGCAGTATTGTATTGAAGACCAGATCAACAGCGAGCAAATTCTTTCATGACCCAGCCATTACCTAAAACCGCATTAATTACCGGCGCCGCTAAGCGCTTAGGTAAACATATTGCATTAGAGATGGCACGCCAAGGCTGGAACATCGTTGTCCATTATGGTCAATCTGCCAGTGAAGCTGAAGAAACTGCCAATGAGATTCGCAAACTAGGCGCAACAGCAATCACGCTGCAATGTGATCTTGCTGATGAAACTGCAGTTCGAAAACTATTACCGCTAGCCATAGCGAAAATCGGTTCAGTCTCATGTGTAGTAAATAGTGCTTCACTGTTTGAATATGATGATGCAACTAGCTTTGCACAAGCAAAGCTCGATGTACACATGCATGCCAATCTGGCTGCGCCGATTTTGTTAGCACAAGCCTTACATGCAAGCACACCCGAAGGTGCATGCTCAGTTGTGATTAATTTACTCGATCAAAAATTATTTAATTTAAATCCTGATTTTTTATCTTATACGCTGTCAAAAGCAGGACTGCACACTGCCACTAGCGTGTTAGCACAAGCGCTCGCACCGAAAGTACGTGTAGTTGGACTTGCGCCTGGTTTAACCATGGTATCAGGCGATCAAACCGAACAAGGTTTTGCAAAAGCACATACTCAAACACCATTAGGTAAAAGTAGTAATCCTGATGATATTGCACAAGCAGTATGCTATCTCGCACAAGCACAAGCTATAACCGGCACCACTTTGCTAGTCGATGGTGGTCAACATTTAATTCCTATGCAGCGCGATGTGATGTTTGTCGCCAAATAAAAGTACAACTCACTCTTTGAATCCGAAAGTTTTTATGTCTTCAACGTTGACTCACACCACTCTTTCAACATGTCGCCGACTTTTTCTTCGTAACTATGAAGTCATGATTAATATTGGCGTGCATGAGTTCGAAAAAAAAGGAGAACAGCGCGTCGTATTCAATGTGGATCTTTTCATTCCCTTAGCTGCTTCCACACCCAAAGAAGATAACCTAGATGAAGTAGTGGATTACGATTTCATACGCAAGACTATTACGCAGCATGTAGCACACGGTCATATTCACTTACAAGAAACACTCGTAGATAATATTGCTCGCACATTACTCGCCCACCCAAAAGTACGTGCAGTCAGTATCTCAAGTGAAAAACCCGATGTGTATCCTGATTGCGATGCAGTTGGTGTAGAAGTTTTTCACATCAAGGAGAGTTGAATGCATCAACTACTCACGCCTCAAGTAGAAATCAAGAGTGACATCTCTGCCAAACAAGCAGAAAAAATCGCCTATGAAAATAATAAGCTAAATAAAAGATTATGCCGCTTAGTAGGTCAAGCTATCGGCGACTTCAATATGATTGAAGAAGGCGACAAAGTCATGGTCTGCCTATCAGGTGGCAAAGATAGTTACGCCATGCTCGATATTTTGATGACTTTACGTGAACGCGCGCCGATTTCATTCGACATCATCGCTGTGAATTTAGACCAAAAACAACCGAATTTTCCTGCGTATGTATTGCCTGATTATTTAAGCAAACTAGGCATACCGTTTCACATCGAAAATCAAGACACCTACAGCATCGTTAAACGCGTCATACCTGAAGGTAAAACAACTTGCTCACTTTGCTCACGTTTAAGAAGAGGTATTTTGTATCGTGTTGCAGATGAATTAGGCGCTACAAAAATCGCACTCGGCCATCATCGCGACGACATCATGGAAACTTTTTTCCTGAATATGTTTTTCGGTAGCAAACTCAAAGGTATGCCTGCAAAACTACAATCCGATGACGGCAAACACATTGTGATTCGACCGCTAGCTTATGTGAGCGAAGAAGATACCGAGCGTTATGCAGCAGTCAAACAATTTCCCATCATTCCATGTGATCTATGCGGCAGCCAAGAAAATCTGCAACGCAAACAAATTAAAGCCATGCTGCGCGAATGGGAGAAAAAATTCCCTGGACGTGTAGATAATATTTTTTCATCACTTTCAACCGTCGTACCTAGCCACTTAATGGATCGCAGTCAGTTCAATTTTGCAGACTTAGCCGTGACTGGCTCACCGATGCCTGATGGCGATATTGCTTTTGATGATGAGCCCTGTGTAAGCAACATCAACGAAACCTCGGTAATCAAATTACATAGTCATAGCGATAAGTAAATTAAATAGATGAGAAATCATGTAACAAACGAGCGCTCAAGCAATTGCCACTTCAAAGCAGCGTGCTAAAATTTTGAACCAAATGAATAACTGCCTATGAACGTTGTCATCCTCGCTGCCGGCATGGGAAAGCGTATGCAATCTGACCTACCCAAGGTCTTGCATGCTTTAGCCGGCAAACCCTTACTCTTGCATGTGATTGACACAGCAAGAAGTCTGTCGCCACAACGATGCTGTATTGTGTATGGCCATGGCGGCGATCTCGTACCTCAGCAACTAGCGGCAGATGATTTGCATTTCGCGCTACAAGAACCGCAACTGGGAACTGGACACGCTGTTACGCAAGCGCTACCCGTTCTAGATGACACCCAACCCACATTGGTGCTTTATGGCGATGTACCACTCACCACTTCAGCTAGTTTACAAAAATTAGTCGCCGCTGCAGGTAAAGATAAACTCGCTGTACTCACTGTTGATCTTGATGACCCTACTGGCTATGGTCGTATCGTGCGCGAGCAAAATAATATTGTGCGCATCGTTGAACAAAAAGATGCTAACGAAACCGAGCTTCAGATTCATGAAGTAAACACCGGAATACTGATCGCACCCACCACGCATCTAAAACGCTGGCTAGCCAATCTATCCAACAACAACGCACAAGGTGAGTACTATCTCACCGACATCATTGCGAGTGCGGTTGCAGATGGCGTAACCGTCACTTCATCTCAACCTGCTCATGCATGGGAGACGCTAGGCGTGAACAGTAAAGTACAGTTAGCCGATTTAGAGCGCATACATCAACATAACATTGCCCATGCCTTATTAGAACAGGGCGTCACACTGATGGATCCTGCACGCATTGATGTGCGTGGCGAATTACATTGCGGTCGTGATGTCGTCATCGACGTAGGTTGTGTATTTGAAGGCAAAGTTGAACTAGCAGATGGCGTGACCATCAGTGCAAACTGCGTCATAAAAAACGCACGTATAGCAAAGGGCGCACTGATTAAAGCTTTTTGCCATATCGAAGACAGCGTCATTGGTGAAGCAGCAGAAATTGGTCCTTATGCACGACTACGTCCTGGCACCACACTGGCTGATCACGTTCATATCGGTAATTTTGTAGAAGTAAAAAATAGTCAGTTTGGTAGTAAGAGCAAAGCTAACCATCTTGCGTATGTAGGTGATGCCACTGTTGGTGAGCGCGTTAACATCGGCGCGGGAACGATTACTTGCAACTATGATGGCGCCAACAAACATCGCACTATTATTGAAGATGACGCCTTCATAGGCAGTGATAGTCAGCTCGTTGCACCTGTCACCGTCGGCAAAGGTGCCACACTAGGTGCTGGCACCACCTTAACTAAAGATGCTCCAGCAAATAGCTTGACCGTATCACGCAGCAAACAAATCAGCATCGCAGACTGGCAGCGTCCAGTTAAACAGAAAAAATAGGATTCCTCATGTGCGGCATCGTCGGCGCTGTAGCGCATCGTAATATTGTTCCCGTCCTGCTTGAAGGATTGAAACGCCTTGAATATCGTGGCTATGATTCATGCGGCGTAGCAGTGCATCATGAAGGATTAAAACGCTCACGCAGTGTGGCACGCGTAGCGGAATTAGAAACGCAAGTCGCTGAAACACATTTCACAGGTCATACTGGCATTGCTCACACACGTTGGGCCACACATGGCGCACCCGCGACTAACAATGCCCACCCCCATTTCTCTAGCAAAGATGGTGAACAACGTATCGCCTTAGTCCACAACGGCATCATAGAAAACTATGAAGAGATACGTGCTGAACTCATGCAGCTAGGCTATGTGTTTGAATCACAGACCGATACGGAAGCCGTTGCCCATCTCATCAATCATTTATATAACGGTGATTTATTAGCCACTGTTAAAACTGCGGTTAAACGACTGCATGGTGCATTTGCGATTGCTGTATTTTGCAAAGACGAACCTGAGCGCGTCGTGGGTGCGCGTCGTGGTTGCCCGCTTATTGTCGGATTAGGACAAGGCGAAAACTTTCTCGCATCCGATGCCATGGCCTTAGCCGGCACTACCGATCAAATCATTTATTTAGAAGAAGGCGATATCGTTGATGTAGGCTTACAAGCTGTAGTCATCAGCGACCTTAACGACAAGCTGGTCACGCGACAAGCGCAAACCGTACAAGCTTATTCAGGTGCGATTGATCTTGGTCCTTATCGTCATTACATGCAAAAAGAAATCTTCGAGCAACCACGCGCTATTAGCGACACGCTCGAAGGCGTACTCAGCTTCATCCCTGAATTATTTGGCAAAGAAGCAGGCAAAGTATTTAATCAAATCGATGCCATACAAATTCTTGCTTGCGGTACCAGCTACTACTCCGGCATGACTGCACGTTACTGGTTAGAGAGCATAGCCGGCATTCCAACTAATGTAGAAATCGCCAGTGAATATCGTTATCGCGAGCCAGCGATTAATCCCAATGCTTTAGTGATTGTGATTTCACAATCTGGTGAAACTGCTGACACTATGGCAGCACTTCAGTATGCAAAACAACTTGGTCACAAACATACACTTTCCATCTGCAATGTCGCTACTTCTGCGATGGTGCGCGAAACTGAACTATCTTATCTAACGCGTGCTGGTGTAGAAATTGGCGTTGCATCTACCAAAGCCTTTACAACACAATTAGCAGCACTGTATTTATTAACACTCACTTTAGCAAAACTACGTGGACGTTTAAATGCCGAGCAAGAAGCATCGCAACTCAAACAACTACGTCACTTGCCCGCTGCACTCACCAGTGTTCTAGCATTAGAACCACAAATCATTGCATGGGCTGATGCCTTTGCTCGCAAAGAAAATGCACTCTTCTTAGGAAGAGGCTTGCATTATCCAATTGCACTTGAAGGTGCACTCAAGCTAAAAGAAATTTCTTATATTCATGCAGAAGCTTATCCAGCTGGTGAACTTAAGCATGGACCACTTGCACTCGTCACAGAAGAAATGCCTGTTGTGACTGTTGCACCTAATGACACAATGATAGAAAAACTAAAATCCAACATGCAAGAAGTGCGTGCGCGTGGTGGACAGTTATATGTGTTTGCAGATGCAGATTCACACATCACTTCTAGTGAAGGCTTGCATGTGATTCGTTTGCCAGAACATTACGGACAACTCTCGCCTATCTTGCATACACTGCCACTGCAATTACTTGCCTATCACACAGCACTTGCGCGTGGCACTGATGTTGATAAACCTCGCAATCTTGCAAAGTCAGTTACTGTTGAATAAACCTTCAGTAATAAAATCTTCATCATCCATTCAGCATTCACTTCAAAACAAACGGCAAGCTCTGTCCACATCAAATTTTGCCGGCATACCTCTAGCAGGAATGCCTTTGCCGTTTCAGATTTCCTCACAAGATAAAACCTAGGTTTTAAGTCAGTGGTATGTTTTTTGCTCTCTGTCTACTTATTGAGAAGTCAGATTTAAGGAGCAAGCGCATATGTCACATTACGGAATTGGAATGCAAACATCTTTACAGCCTAGTTATGCGCAAGAAGAGTCTCCACCTAGCTTTCAAAATAACATGCCTAGACTGAGCATCCTTCCTAACGCAACGGTTTCACAAACTGAGCGTTCAGTTAGAACACGTCTATTACAAATCGGTCAGCAAATAACAAATTGTAGAGAAATGGCCTGCTCTAATGAAGAAGGCAATACACAGAAAATTCACAGGAAGGGTATCAAGTTGACCTTAACAGCGGAATTACTTCAATCCATGATACAAGCGCGTGAACTCGCCAGTCAGAACAAAAAGCATAGCAAAGAATAAAAATAATGCACTGAAGGTCAGCCCATGATTGTCAATCACATAGGCTGACCAAGACCCAATAAAAATTAAGCTGGCGAAATTTCACTTCTTTGTTGTGATTGAACTTGGTCATGAAGCTCGCTTACATAATCACCAAAACAATAAGCGGCACCTAATACTAGCCCTGATGCTACTGCCACACCAACCCAAGCCGCACGACTTGCAAGATCATTTGGACCCAACATCATAATAAAAGGCATACTCAGTCCAGCGACTGCGGATGCAGTGAGTACAAATCTATTTGTACGAGCTACCAACCTAGGCTCGGAAGATGACTCTGCTACAGGTACCGGATTTACTTTTATTATTTCACTTTCTTCTGATTCATTCGACGCTTTAGAGGCATAGCGAGAACCAGATTGATCCACTGAACGTTCCGGCGTTGAAGACTTATTAAGCAACTCACGACTATTTTGTGCTTGTGGTGTTTTGGTCTTCAGTCTCGGTGTTTTGATCGTTGATGCTAACTCCACTGAATCATCGTTATTACTCGCAGAATTTCCCTCATTGATCTGTGATTTTTTCTTAATGCTTACAGCTGAATGAGATGAAACATCTGATTTTTCTTGTGATGCAGAATGGGAAGGGTAAGAATTACGTTGACTTGCTGAGGAAATGCTAGTTGACATTAGTGGTCCTTTTATTAAGTGAAAACACTAAGACATTAGCAATGATCAAGCCAACTCAACCCTCACATATTTTTTAAAATTTAACTCGAAACTAATTATTAACCGAACGAGTTTTTATTCAACGAACGAAATGAAAAAATTATTCGCTCGTTATCCCAAATGCAGTGCAAATAAAATTTAACACGCACAAAAACTGCGCATTCAATGTTCTGCTTTTTGTAAAACATAACCCACTCTCGGGAAATGTACATGCATCTCTCCTGCACGTTCATCACTACGCGCTAAGGTATAACGAGTCCGCGTTGCTGCAATGAGTTTGCCCGACGTTACTTCCAATCCAAAACTTTCTGCAGTAATCGTGACATCACTTCCCAATGGAATACCATGCTCATCTTGAAAAACCTCTTGCGAAACTGGTAGCGGTGTAGATGACTTGGCTATTTGAATCGCTTCTTCCGCAGAAAATTTTTCAGGCTGACCGTGACCACATGCAGCCATTCTGTCCATCCACGCTAGCACTTGTGGCGTTGCGTCTAATATGCCTGCTACTGTAGGAACGCGAGTGCGCGTAAACCACAGTGGATGATAAATCGCATAGTCAGCAACACAAGGCACAGACCCCAACAGATAGTCTTGTCCATCCAACATACTAGCAATACGACGTAAATAACTTTTATAGGCAGCCGTAGCTTCAGGTAGCGGCATACGAGGAGCGTTGTTACGCATTGCCGCGCGATCTTGCGCAAAAATTTTCAATTGTTCAGGATCGGGAAACATCGCTTGCGCACCCTTAGGCTGAAAGTTATACGCCATCGCTGCTTGAAACAGCGTGCTATCTGCCCACTGCGCCAACACTCTTGCTGCGCCTTTGAGATTTGTTGGATAGAGCGTTGCCGTTGGCGCCCTATTTTCTAAAAAATCGCAAATCAAGGCAGTGTCGCAATACACATCAGCACCCACTTGCAAAATTGGTGTGCGTCGATAACCACCTGTTAATGCAATCACATCCGGTTTCGGCATGATCATAGGAATATGTACCGAACGCCAAGCGAGTTTTTTTGCCCCAAAAATCAAACGAATTTTTTCTGCGAATGGCGAGTTCGGGTAGTGATGCAAAATCAGGTCGCTCATGGTGTTTTCCTAGCTTAGAGATGGATCGATAAAAAGAGTTTGCGGGTATACTGCCGGAAATTGACGTTGACGTAAACGTCATCTCTTCTATCCCAAAAAAAAGAATGTCCGGAGACCCTCCATGACTGACCTTTCTGTGTCCCAGAATCTGGCAGGTTATAAACCTGTCAACAAAGTACGTTTCGTGACAGCCGCCTCTTTATTTGACGGCCATGATGCTTCCATCAACATCATGCGTCGCATTCTCATGTCACAAGGCGCAGAAGTTATTCATTTGGGTCACAACCGCTCGGTTGATGACATTGTCACGGCTGCATTGCAAGAAGATGCACAAGGCATTGCCATCTCTAGTTATCAGGGTGGTCATGTTGAATACTTTAAATACATGATCGACTTACTGCGTCAGCGTGGCGGTGCCCATATCAAAGTATTCGGCGGCGGTGGCGGCGTCATCGTACCGGCTGAAATTAAAGAGTTACATGATTACGGTGTTACACGCATCTTCAGTCCAGAAGATGGGCAGCGTATGGGCTTGGTAGGCATGATTGAATTCATGGTGCATGCCTGTGATATCGATCTCTCACAATATGCGCCAACATCGATCAATGCACTTGGTGCCGCTGAGCCGCAAACACGTCAGCGCGCACTCGCTCAACTCATCACTGCCTTAGAAAATGGCAAAGCCAGTAATGAACTCAAACAAGCCTTGCATGACGCAGCGGCAAAAACAACTATTCCAGCTTTAGGTATCACTGGTACAGGCGGTGCGGGTAAATCATCACTCACCGATGAATTAATCCGTCGTCTACGTTTAGATCAGGATGACGCCTTACAAATCGCACTCATCTCAATTGATCCTTCCCGTCGTAAATCTGGTGGTGCTTTATTAGGTGATCGCATACGCATGAATGCGATAGCACCATGGGCCGGTAAGCAACAAGTGTTTATGCGTTCGCTCGCCACACGTGAAGCCGGTTCAGAAATTTCACAAGCACTACCCGATGTGATTGCTGCCTGTCGTGTAGCAGGTTTTGATTTAGTGATCGTTGAAACCTCAGGCATAGGCCAAGGTGATGCAGCGATTGTGCCGCATGTGAATTGCAGCATGTATGTGATGACACCTGAATTCGGTGCAGCATCTCAATTAGAAAAAATCGACATGCTAGATTTTGCTGATTTTGTCGCTATCAATAAATTTGATCGCAAAGGATCACAAGATGCATTACGCGACGTTGCTAAACAATATCAACGCAATCGCGAACTGTGGTCACAAAACCCAGAGCAAATGCCCGTCTTTGGCACACAAGCATCACGCTTTAATGATGATGGCGTCACAGCGCTCTATCAAGGTTTATTACCGCGTTTAAAAGAACTAGGCTTAGCACTTAAAGCTGGCAAACTTGCCGAAGTTAATGTGCGTTTTTCTTCAGGTCGTAATGCCATCGTGCCACCTGCGCGTTCACGCTACTTAGCTGAAATCGCTGACACGATACGTCACTATCATAAGCGGGTTGAAAAACAATCCGTGCTTGCCAGAGAACGACAGCAGCTTACTGAAACCAAACGTATGCTAGCTGATGCAAATAAATCGATTGCATTAGATGACTTAATCCATCAGCGTGATTTAGCACTCGACGGCGAATCCAAACAACTGCTGACCACTTGGCCAGCCATACAAGCGACTTACTCAGGTGAAGAACATGTCACCACAGTGCGTGATAAAGAAATACGTACACGCCTAAGTTGGGAAACACTATCAGGCAATGCGATACGTAAAGTCTCCTTACCTAAATATCATGATCATGGTGATTTACTGTCATGGCTCATGAAAGAAAATCTACCTGGTGTGTTTCCTTACACCGCAGGTGTATTTCCTTTCAAACGCGAAAATGAAGATCCAACGCGTATGTTTGCTGGTGAAGGCGATGCATTTAGAACCAATCGTCGCTTTAAATTAGTTTCTGAAGGCATGCCTGCAAAGCGGTTATCGACTGCTTTCGATTCAGTGACTTTATATGGCGCAGATCCTGCACGTCGTCCTGACATCTACGGTAAAGTCGGTAACTCTGGTGTGTCGATCGCCACCCTAGATGATATGAAAGTACTATACGACGGTTTTGATTTATGTTCTCCATCGACTTCAGTCTCCATGACGATCAATGGCCCTGCTCCTAGTATCTTGGCTATGTTCATGAATACAGCAATTGATCAGCAAATACAAAAATTTGAAATTGAAAAAAATCGCAAAGCCACAACAGAAGAAGTAGCAGACATCCGCGCTTGGGTATTGCAAAATGTACGTGGCACAGTACAAGCTGACATCTTGAAAGAAGATCAGGGACAAAACACCTGTATTTTTTCAACTGAATTTTCTTTGAAAGTCATGGGCGATATTCAACAATATTTTGTTGATCACAAAGTCCGTAATTTTTATTCAGTTTCTATCTCCGGCTATCACATTGCTGAAGCAGGTGCGAATCCCATCTCTCAATTAGCATTTACCCTTTCAAATGGCTTCACCTTTGTAGAAGCTTATCTTGCACGTGGCATGCACATTGATGACTTTGCACCGAATCTCTCATTCTTCTTCTCCAACGGCATGGATCCGGAATACACCGTATTAGGTCGTGTTGCACGTCGCATCTGGTCCGTGGCGATGCGCGAAAAATATAGCGCGAATGATCGTTCACAAAAACTGAAATACCACATACAAACCTCAGGTCGATCTTTACATGCACAAGAAGTAGATTTCAATGACATACGCACTACGCTGCAAGCATTGATTGCGATTTATGATAATTGCAATTCTTTGCATACCAACGCTTACGATGAAGCTATCACCACACCAACGGATGAATCAGTACGTCGTGCTTTAGCCATTCAATTGATCATTAATCGTGAATGGGGTCTGGCAAAAAATGAAAACCCAAGCCAAGGTTCATTTGTAATTGAAGAACTAACTGACTTAGTAGAAGAAGCCGTTATGCAAGAATTTGAACGCATTGCAGAACGTGGCGGTGTACTAGGCGCGATGGAAACAGGTTATCAGCGCAGTAAGATTCAAGAAGAATCCATGTTGTATGAACATAAAAAACATGATGGCAGTTTACCCATCATCGGTGTAAATACTTTCCGCAATCCTAAGGGCGACACCATTCCTCAGCAATTAGAATTAGCGCGCTCAACCGATGATGAAAAACAATCACAACTAAAACGCTTAGAAGATTTCCATGCACTGCATAGCAAGGCATCCGGCCCAGCTCTAGCAGCACTACAACAAGCTGTGATTGATGATGATAATGTCTTTGCAAAATTAATGGATGCTGTACGTGTTTGCTCTTTAGGACAAATCACCGATGCCTTGTTTGAAGTCGGTGGTCAGTATCGACGTAGTATGTAATTCATTCTCTGCTGTTTTGTTTACGACATTAGTAAACTAGCACAGCGAGATACCTTGGAATGTTCAACACCTGAAAGGTGGCATCACAGATGTTGGCTGGAGTCTTGAGTGCTGGTTGTGCTTTTTTTATGTGGGGCGTGTTTCCGCTTTATTTAAAAACTCTTAAAGCGATCCCACCGCTAGAAATTTTATCGCATCGCGTTTTTTGGTCTTTCGTCATGCTCGCATTGTTACTCACCGTGCGTCATCAATGGGGCTGGATTACCAACATCAAAAAAAATCCTCGCATCACCGCAGCATTTATTGCAAGCGCAAGCATGCTGGCAATTAACTGGGTGGTCTACATCTGGTCTATTAATCACGATCGCATTGTTGATGCCTCACTAGGCTATTTCATCGCCCCACTCTTTAATGTTTTATTCGGCGTCATGTTAGGCGAACGCCTACGACTCTGGCAGTGGATTTCCGTAGGCTTAGCAGCCACAGGTGTCGCTTGGTTAACCATCAGTGCAGGTCAATTACCTTGGATAGGTTTAACACTCGCTTTTACCTTTGGGCTGTATGGCTTATTGCGTAAAATAGCGTCCTTAGGTGCATTAGAAGGTCTCACATTAGAAACCTTAGTCATGTTGCCACTCTCTGCATTATTTTTACTTTTACCAGAGAGCGGTTCGTCCCATGCTTTTATTAACGCAGGAATCAACACCAGCTTATTACTCATTGCAGCAGGACCTGTCACTGCGATACCGCTTTTATTATTTGCTTACGGTGCACGACGCATACCACTTTCACTCGTCGGCATACTGCAATACATAGGCCCCACCATACAACTCTTACTAGGCATTTATTTATACAACGAAGTATTTAGTTCAACCAAACTCATTGGCTATGGACTGATCTGGTGTGCACTAGGATTGTATTCAATAGAAAGTCTATGGCAGGCATGGCGACACTCACCACGCTGATTGATTTGACTGTGACTAGAAATGTAAACGCATAATCAAGGCTGACTTGAATACGCGTTTTATCTTGATCATTTTAAAACTGATTATTGATTCAGTCCGTTATATTTTTCTAAAAATATCTTAATATAATCTGACGGCATCAATTCAATTCCTGCTGGTTGAGTTGGACTATTTTTCTTTAACAAAAGTGAAGCTTTATCTTTTGCCTTATCAAATAACAGTAGTGCCGCTTCCATATTTCCATTTATCAAACTAAATGTGAATGAATTCAATCCTTTTTTATCAATCTGAAAAATCAATTTTTCAGCATCATCTACAGATTCGAGTATTTTTGTAATTATTAGTGTGCTCGCGCTAGAGAACATTGCGAAAATCAGAGCTGTTTGACCATTTTCATCTCGCTGCTCTACTAGCTGCTGTGGATTACTCACCCCGTTGAATATGGACGCAATTACTGTGACGTGCCCCTTAAAAGCAGCGTACATTAGTGCTGTTCGACCAACTTTATCTTGCTTTTCTGCTAGTTGCTGAGGATTACTTACACTTTTTAGAATGGCAGTGATTACATTTTCATCCCCATTAACAGCAGCGACCACCAATGCTGTACCACCATTTTTATCTTGCTGCTCTCCGAGCTGCTGCGCATAACTTTTATCGTTGAGGATGGCAGTGATCGCTGCTGCGTGACCATTTTGAGCAGCGAGATGTAATGCTGAATGACTTTTAGCATCAATCTGCTCTGCGAGCTGCCGTGGATTACCAACACCTTCAAGCATGGCCGTAATTGCTTTTGCTTGACCAAAACTCGCTGCAATCATAAGTGCTGTAAAACCAGCATTATTTCTTTTCTGCATAATTTGCTGTGGATCTAACACTTTACTTAGCAATACCTTAATAGGCTTTGCACGACCATGTTCAGCTGCATACGCTAACAAAGTATAACCGTGTATATCGGTTGAATAAGCCAACTCCTCTATATTCTTTACTCCTACGGTTTGCATTGCGGTTTCTAGATCATCTTTAGATATTGCTTCAATAGCAGCTGGGAACATTTGTAGCGTTAATCGCAGCTGATTTATAGTATTTATAGTGGGACTGATAGGGAGACTGTTCGCTCTGGGATTTGTGAATAACAATTGATTCACAGATGGATTTGGTGCCAATTGTGAATGTCCTACATTCCCAGTACCTAACCTAATTACTTGCGCGGGCTTTCTTTTAGGCATAAAGGGAGAATTGCCTGCATTGGGCATGCTATTTAGAAGTGGCGCTTGGCCAATTCTAGTGGCACTGACAAAACTAGGATTTGTGGATGTCAATTGATTCACAGGTGGATTTGGCGCCAATTGTGATTGTCCGACAATCCCATTTCCGAACTCATTCACTTGGGGAGGGACTCTTTGGTATACGTGCGGGGGATTTACTGTATTGGGTATGCTAGTCTGAGGTGGCACTTCCTCAATTTTTATAATTTGTCCTAACAGTGGTCGATTATCAGAGTTATTAGTGCGCTTCATATTTTCTCCTAAGTGAATTGAGTGCACTTTATGTTTTAAATTTGCAATATAAGTTCCTTGAATGCAGCATGGGGACAATTTATTAATTAATAAGCTAACTAGTATCGACAGAATTTATCTTAATAATGTTCAGCAATGAATCTAAATAATTAAAAAATAAAAATTCAACTGAATAAACTAACTTGATTTGATATTCACTTTAATTAAATTTAATAGAAAGTCTTTGGCGGGCTTGGCGACACTCACCGCGCTGATTAATTTTTCTATGACTAGAAATGCAAACGCGTAATCAATACTGACTTGATTACGCGTTCTTTTTTGATGATTTTAAAACTTGTTACTCTTCATTTATTATTCTTTAGATTCATTATATTTTTTTATAAATAGATCTAGAATCTCTGGCTTCATCATCTGAATTGCCGCTTTTTGATCCGGACTATTTTGCTTGAACATAAGAGAAGCTTTATCTTTTGTCCAATCAAATAATACTAACGCCGCTTTCGTATTTCCACTTTGTAAAGCGTATATGAATGAATTCATTCCGGAATGATCTTTCTGAAAAATTAATGCTTCAGTATTATCGACAGATCCTAGTAGTTTTGTGATTACTCCTACGTCACCAGAACCTGCAGCGAGCATTAGCGCTGTGATGCCATATAAACCCTCCTTCTCTGCGAGCTGCTGTGGATGAGGCACACCAGAAAGCATTGCAGTGATGACTTCTGCATGACCAAAATTCGCTGCGATAGTAAGTAATGTCATACCAATATTGTCTTGATGTTCTGCTAGCTTCTGTGGATCTTCTACTGATTCAAGCAACAAAGAAATTAGCTTTGCATTTCCATGTTTAATCAACAGAGTCAGGATACTGTAGCGATCATAAAACCTCATCTCACATAGCTCTTGCAGGCTAGATATGCCGGCAATACTCATGCAATTTTCAAGCTCTCTTTTCGATTCTGCTGAACAAATTTGAGAAATTAATTCTTTTGTTAAATCAGGGCTCGCTGGTGGTGGCGCGATAGATTTAGTAAATGAGTAACCACTAATTTTTAAACCTGTGAATTCATCTATATCAACAGATTCTTGCTTGAGTGTAGTGGCAATTAAATTTGCTGAGCTAGGCATTGTGTTTTGCCTAACTACAGGTTGAGACATTTTAGGTGCTTGTTTCTGATTTACTTTATAGCCTTGTGAGCCACTCTTCGTACTGCCTTGCGCAGTGGATTGTGATATGTCTTGATTAGATTGATGTGCTTGTATTTCACGAGTTGAGCGATTGGCGACACGATCCATAATGGTTTCCTAGTTTATTAAAGCAACTTCAGTAACAAACCATTAATGTAAAGTTCCTTCTTCATTATGAGATAAATTCTCAATAATCAATTTGCGAATTTTTATGCATTCAACATATCAATACGAGCTTCTTATTTATTTTAGTTGGTTAAGTTCATCTGTTACATTCAGCAATGCTCTTTGACTCTGGATTGATCTGATATTCAATTGAATTTAATTGAAATTTTTTGGTAGTCTTTTCGTCTCTGAGCGCGCCAATTGATTTACTGCGGCTAAAAATGTAAACGCGTAATCAAGTCAGTCTTGATTACGCGTTTTGTTAGAAGACTGTAAAACTATTTGATAGTTAGCTTCATAAAAATTTATTTTTAAATACATCTTGAATCTCTGGCTTCATCATATGAATTGCCGCTTCTTGATCCGGAATATTTTTCTTAAATAAGAGGGTATTTTTATCTTTTGCCTTATCAAATAGTACTATCGCTGCGTCTATATGCCCCCTCTTCAAAGCATATGTAAAAGAATTTAATCCTTCATTATTCACGTGAAAAATTAATTTTTCCGGATCTTCTATAGATTCAAGTATCTTTGTGATGACTAATGCACTTGCGCCAGAGAGCAAAGCGTTCATCAATACTGTCTGTCCAAAATTATTTATCTGTTCTGCTAATTGCTGTCGATTATTCACCGCACTAAACATAGATGTGATTACTTCTATGTGACCCTTATCAGCCGCAAGCATTAATGCTGAATAGCCAAAATTATTTTGCTGCTCTGCTAGCAGCTGCTTATTAATACCATCACTGAGCATGGCCGTGATCGCTGCTGGGTGACCATATGAAGCTGCGTAATGTAGTGCTGAATTACCTTGATCATCAGTCTGCTCTGCGAGTTGCTGTCGATTCTTCACCCCTTTTAATAACGCCGTAATTGCATTGGTATGTCCATTTTTGGCAGCCAATAAGAGTGCGGACTGTCCAGCATTATTTTTTATTTGCGCAAGTCGCTGCGGATTTAACACATTACTGAGCAATATCTCAATTGGTTTTGGATGATCATGTTCAGCTGCATGCACCAACAACGTATTACCTTGTTCATCGGTTAAATAAGCCAACTCCTCTATAGTCCTCGCCCCACTAATTTGCATTGCATTTTCTAGCTCATTCTTAATTAATGCTGCAATAACAGTTGGAAATACTTGAGATGTGAATGGTGGTTGGCTTATCGCATCACTACTGGGAGTAATTTGTCTGACATTCGTGGATGTGAATTGATTCGCAGGTGGATTTAGTGCCGATTGTGAATTACCGATAATTCCAACACTCAATACGGTGGGTATGATTGAGTTAGGATTTGTGGGTATCAATTGATTTATAGATGGATTTAATACTGATAGTGGATTACCAACAATTTCTGCACCCAATCCACTTACTTGTAACGCCTGTCTGTGATAGATACGTGGTGGATTTACTGTACTTGGCGTGCTGCTTCGAATTTGCGTTTGCATAAAATCAGAAGATGGTAAATTCGTTGATTGACTTAAATTGATATGAGCGCGCTTCATGTGTACTCCTAAATAAATTAAATGTGCTCTGTGTAACCGATTTGAGTTACAACGTTCCTTGCTCATGAAGCTTGAATGGTCTCTCTGTTTATAGGCTATGTACCTATTAATAAAAGCTAACTAATTTATGTTCAAGTTATATTTATCAATACCTCTATCTTGCTAAGATACTGTTTGCTTATTTATTTTATGACTTGCTAAAAATAAAAAATTTCTGATTAGATAAGGCTATCTTGTATATTCATACTTTTCCTATAAAGACGATATCGATGCATTAGCTGCAATCAATAGCACAGCATGATGCTCATCAGGTATCCTTGCCTACTGCGTCATTTTTCACATGACATCCCGATTCTTTTTTTGATTTATTAATAACTATGGCAAATTACGTTTACACCATGAACCGCGTGGGCAAAATCGTCCCACCCAAGCGTCAAATCCTAAAAGACATTTCCTTATCTTTTTTTCCAGGCGCAAAAATCGGCGTACTCGGTCTGAATGGCTCAGGTAAATCCACGCTTTTGAAAATCATGGCGGGAGTAGATAAAGATATAGAGGGTGAAGCGATCCCTATGCCGAATTTGAATATCGGCTACCTCTCTCAAGAACCCCATCTCGATCCAGAGCAAACCGTACGACAAGCCGTAGAAAGTGGATTAGGCGAAGCCTTTGAAGCCCGCGCGAAACTTGATGCCGTCTACGCTGCTTATGCTGAACCCGATGCAGACTTTGATGCATTGGCTGCTGAACAGGGCAGACTAGAAGCGATTATTTCAGCTAGCGATGGCGGCAATTTAGATTTGCAATTAGAAATGGCAGCTGATGCTCTGCGTTTACCACCGTGGGATGCAAAAATTGCCGTGCTGTCTGGCGGTGAGAAGCGTCGCGTCGCTCTTTGCCAATTACTGCTTTCCAAGCCTGACATGCTCTTACTCGATGAGCCTACTAACCATCTTGATGCTGAGTCGGTTGACTGGTTAGAGCAATTCCTGCATCGCTTCCCTGGTACTGTCGTTGCTATCACCCATGATCGTTATTTCTTAGATAACGCGGCAGAGTGGATCTTAGAACTGGATCGCGGTCATGGCATCCCATGGAAAGGTAATTACAGTTCATGGCTAGATCAAAAACAAGCACGACTCAAACAAGAAGAAGCAACTGAATCAGCACGTCAAAAATCACTACAAAAAGAATTAGAGTGGGTTAGACAAAATCCTAAAGGTCGCCAAGCAAAAAGCAAAGCACGTCTGGCACGCTTTAATGAATTGTCAGAACACGAATACCAAAAACGCAATGAGACCCAAGAGATTTTTATTCCCGTTGCTGAGCGTTTAGGTAATGAAGTGATTGAATTTAAAAATGTCAGTAAAGGCTATGGCGATAGGTTGTTGATTGATAATTTATCGATGCGTATTCCTGCTGGCGCCATCGTCGGGATTATTGGACCGAATGGTGCAGGTAAATCAACCTTGTTCCGTATGCTAGCGGGTAAAGAGCAACCTGATAGCGGTGAAATCGTCGTTGGTTCAACCGTACAAATTTCACTGGTTGATCAATCACGTGATGATTTAGACAATAAGAAAACCGTATTTGATGATGTTGCAGCAGGCGCTGACATACTCACCGTTGGCCGCTTTGAAATGCCTTCGCGTGCTTATCTTGGGCGCTTTAATTTTAAAGGTGGCGATCAACAAAAAATCGTAGGCAATCTCTCAGGTGGTGAACGTGGTCGCCTACATCTAGCCAAGACCTTACTCATGGGCGGCAATGTTTTACTACTAGATGAACCATCCAATGACTTGGATGTAGAAACACTACGTGCTTTAGAAGATGCCTTACTTGAATTTGCCGGTAGCGTCATGGTCATCTCCCATGATCGCTGGTTCTTAGATCGAATCGCTACTCATATTCTGGCTTTTGAAAGTAACTCACAAGTTACCTTCTTTGATGGCAACTATCAGGAATATGAAGCCGATAAGAAAAAGCGGTTGGGTGAAGAAGGCGCAAAACCTAAACGTATTCGCTATAAACCCCTTACTGTTTAATGCGATGTTTATTTAAGGCAACCTAGAAAGATTCAGCATCCTTACTTTTGCAAAAGGATATTGAATCAGAGAAGTATTAACCATTATTGGAATAAATAAAAAGCCGACGGCAGTGTGCGTCGGCTTTTTTATTCAGTCCATACATTTAATTTGAATTTATTAATGGAACGCATTATTTAACCAAGACACGAATGACTCACTTACAACTTTTAGTGAGGTTTCAAAATGCAAGTTTCCAGTAAAGTCTTAATCGATATTCCTTTTGACGGAATAATTAAAGGCGATGAAAAAATTATTTTTCTAAGAAAAAAAGATTTTTCCATAGAATCGATTTCATTAAGAATAAGGAATTTTTTGTATGGAGCAAAAATGAAGGCAGCGGCGGCCAACCACGTAAAAAATTTATTATCCCTCCCGGCAATAAATCAATTAGCTGAAGTACGTACACTTTCTGCATCTATCAAAGAAAAAAAAGAAGTTGCGACAGAAGATGTCATAGATATATTCATGAAAATTGAACATGAAAATCAATTCAATAAATTAATTGGTAAGCCAACTACTGAAATAAAAATTCCTGAGGAACTGCGTACGATAATTAATAAAAGAATAGGAGCGAAATTAACTGCTGAATTAGAAGCCATAAACAAAGAAGAAAATTTACCAACCGAAAATTTAAATGAAATAATATCTCTTATTCGAAAAAATTCAGTTAATTTTTTTGGAAATTCGAGCACATTGACAGCAATTAATACATGCGATTTGAAAAATTTAAAAAACTCCCTTGATTATGATAATGAGACTCTTAACAATCTTATGCATTATTTAAATGAACTAAAAAAAAAGATTTCAGGAAATGAGGGAAGCGATTATAAAAATAAAATTGACGCTTCTATTGATAAACTTGTTACAAAAATAAGAAATTTAATAAAAATAAAAGAAGATACTGCCAAAATAGCAAAGCTCGATTATAAGTCACTGGAATATTACCTCTTAAATTCCACAGAAGTTTCTATATTTGGGAATGAAAAAAAAGTTTATTCTGACTCAGAAGTTAAAATGATAAAAAAAATAATTAATACAAGCTTTCAAAATTTGAATAAGCAGATTAACTCGCAAGATAAAAATCAATACCGCGAGTTGTTACTAAGAATAGAAGAAAAAATTATATTTGGCCCTGAAATTCAAAATCAGTAGCAAATTTTAGCCAGCATTAGACACCTTAAAACAAAAATTAATACAATAAGCGTTCCAAGATCTAAACATTAAACTAAGAAATTAATTTAAAACTGAATAATGTTCCAGATAGAATGCGATTTTAAAATAATTGATTATCTTCCTTTGAGGAATGCCTTTATTAGATAACTATTTCTATTATTTATATTTCTTTCTAAACGAAACCGATGCAATCACGCGTCGGTTTTTTATTTTCCGTAGGAAAATATTCATCTGCTTACATGGAACACAAGTCTAGGCTGAGGCACGAATTTCTTGTTATCACTTTTCAAGAAAGTCCAGACCATGCCTGCCATAACCACCCACAAGGTTTTAGTCGATATTCCATTCATTACACCGATTACAGGAAAAGAAAAAATCATTTTTAGTAGAAATGGGGAAACCTCATTTTTATTTGAGATTAAAAAATTCTTATGGAAAGAGAAAATGCAAGAAGCTGCTGCTGAGCGAATCAAAGAACTAATAACTAAAAATTCTGATATCGACAGCTCGTTTAAAACCAAAGTACAAAATATAAGTTCAAAAGTAGGTATCGATGAATCCGTAGTGATTGAGGCATATACAGACATTGCAAGAAAAAAAAGATTGGAACTCACAACCCAAGACTTGCCAGCCGCTCTAAATGGTGCAAAGGCAATCATTGATGAAACAATTATTATTAATAGCGCCTTAACAATCGAAAAAGATATTTTATTACTTGCTGAAACCAAGTGCTTTATAAAATACTCGAAAGAAGAAATTACAGAATCATTTGGATTTCTAAAAACTATCGATACCAATAATCTAAATACCAAAGAACTTGGTAATTTCCGCAAAATTCTCGGTATTTTTAATCTTCTTAAAGATAGTATCCCTATTAATTCAGATGATGATTATCTTAAAAAAATCCATCAGTATATTGATACGCACATTGAATCATTGTCTCCTCACCTAGCGAATTTACAGAATAAAAAAGCTCGTGATGACCGAGTTATTTCTTTGAAAAAAATTACAAGCAATTCTTTGGACTGGTTAAATCTTAAGTCTAAAAACGAAGGATATAACCTGCATTTACAAATTTTAGATAAGCTAAACAAGCAGGCAAAACTTAATAATAAAGAAGAAATTGAATTTAAATTTTCCGAATTATCAGCAAATCATCTATACCCTCAAACAGATATCTTAGAATTTGCTCTGTTTTTGGAAGATCCAAATCATACTGAAAAAAAATTAGATAATGCATCAAAATTAAAATTTGAAAACTTTTTAAAGTTTACATATTCATCTTTACCAGCGCTTACAGAAGCTCAACAAAATGACGCACTAAAGGCTATTGATTATTTAAGTGGTATTTTGCAATCTCAAAGTGAAAGTGATGTCCAATCTCTATATTTAAATCCTACTACTAAAAACCAAAGTGAATTATTAACTGCCCTAAGCAAAAATTGGGAACAATATGGGCCTTCAGGCTTTTCTTTAGATTTCTTAAAATATTGTGAGCAGGGAAACAGCGTTATTAACTCTAATAACAAATGGAATTTGAGTTACTTAATTTCTCCTAACGGCAGAATTAATCAAATAGAAAAAAATCTTCCGCAAGATTCGCATTTTTTATTTGAGAAAAAAATTCTAGCGCTAAAACATGATCTTGAAAACTTTAAACCAAATTCAATTTCAAAAGACCAAAATAAAACAATTATTGATATCGCAAATACTGAACCCAGCTCATTCACAATTCAACAAGTTATTTTATTAATTGCTCAAGAAAAATGTTCTAATTTTTTAAGTAAAGAAACTATTCAAGAATCACTCTCAATCTTAGAAAACATCAATTTCAACAATTTACATAGCATCACACTAAAAGATTGCAAGAATATTCTTAGTATTTTAAATACTCTGAAACAGAGTATTCCAAATGATCCAAATAATTCTTATCAAAAATTAATCCATAATTATATGGATATGCACATTGAAAAATATGCAGAGCGTTACGATTATCGAGTAAATAAAATTAAGAATAGCAAAAATAAAATTGCCGTTTTTTTAAAAACAAAAATTTCTGTTTTCAATGAAATTGATAATGAAAATGCATTTAAAGCCTTTATACATTTTCTCGAAGATCCCACAGCCACCCTTAAACCTACTCGTGAAATTATTAGCAATGAAGTCTTGACTAATAAGCATGATAAATATCTAGAAAATTTCTTAGCTATTTTTGCAAAATATGCTTCAAAGTTGACTGATGGTGAATCCAAAGATCTTTGCTTTGATGCCGTTGACTACTTAACAGGCAGCTTACTTGCTGCTGTCGATAGTGATATTCGATTTGATCCACTTTACTCATCTGCTAGTGAACAAGTTGAATTAAAAAAAGCATTGCGTAAAAACTGGGAACAATATGGTCCTTCAGGATTTTTACTTCACTTGTTGAATTACGATAAATTTAGAATTGCTGCCATCGACCATAGATCTTATTTAACTCTGAATCACTTACTGAATGACTCCCAGAGGATTGCCCAAATCATAGAAAATTTTCCTAAATCGGCACGTGATGGTTTTACTAAAAAAATGAAATCACTGAAAAATGATTTGGCATTATTTAAGTTAAAGTTTGATCAAGATAAAATTGCTGAAAGAAAAAAATACGAAATCGCAGCACGACGAAAAGAGATTATTCAAGATGAAGTCGAAGCTAGAGAGAATTTGCCTGAAGAGCAAGATAGCTTGTTTATAGACGATGCAGAACGAATAAAAATTATCGGCTCCATAAAAAATACACTTACCAATTTCTCCGTTTTTCAAAAAAATAAAATAAATAAAAATGCTCTTACTAGTTTTTTCAATTTCTTAGATTTATCTGAACGCTTTGAAATTAATAAAAATAATGTACAGGACCTTAATCACTTTTATGATCTTTTCTCTGATGAGGCAATTGCAAAACTCCCACTTGAAATATACAATTTCTGCATGAAAGAAATTGACATCTTAGATGGCTTGCTATCGCAATATAAAAATATCAGCAACGATAAAAATTAAAATCATCAGAATAAAAAAAATCCCATGCAAATAATCAACGCCAAACTTAACATAGGACATCAACTACGATAAATTTTTAATTTAATTACTGATTTAATCTACTTAACTCTGTGATGATTTCAGGTTTATACTGCGCTTTTCATGCAACGCATTATTAAATTAATCATCACCGCATGTCTTCTCCCTCTGAATGGATAGCCGCTATCGATATAGGCGGCAGTAAAATTGCTGTCACACTTGCTGATGCTAGCGGTCCTCGCTATCGCTTGATTCAACCCACTGTTAAAACTGGCACTTCCCGCGCTATTCCCGATCAGTGTCTCTCTTTGCTGCAGTCTCTATGTCATCAAGCTGACATTTATTTTTCTGCGATCAGTAGTGTTGGTGTAAGTGCTTGTGGACCATTTGCTTATCAAGATAATTTACTGGGTTTAGTCGCTCCTAATTTATGCGGCGGCTTATCGAACGCTAATGATTTACCCAATGACTGGACTTTTATTCCTCTAGCTTCAGTACTGCAAGAACACTGCGCTCATGTGGTGATTGACAATGACTGTATTGCCGCCTTGACTGCAGAACGTTACTTCGGTGCGGCTCAAGATGAATCAAATTGCGCTTATGTGACTTGGAGTACAGGAATAGGTTTTGGTTTATGTGTTGATGGTCATGTGTTGCGCGGCAAGCATGGTAATGCGGGGCATGCAGGTCATATGTTGTTATCTGAAGTTTCGAATGCGCTCTGTGGCTGTGGCAATCAAGGTGATTTAGAAGGTTTAATTTCTGGTCACAATTTAAGTCAGCGTTTGCAACAACCTTTGGAAGTGATTTTTACTGCTGCTGCCAATGGTGATCTTACTAGCTTAGCGATAGCTGAAGATGCCGCGAAATGGTTAGGACGCGGGCTTTATAACTTGATCACGACTTTAGATCTGCGTTGTATTTTGATGGGCGGTAGTGTGTGGCGACATCATGCGAATTTGTTAGCGCCTTTGGTTGAAAAAGAAATTCATTCACGCTTTCCTGCGCTAACCAGTGGTGTTGTTCTACAAAGCGCAGGCTTGGGTGAGCTAGTAGCTGACATAGGCGCGCTCTCTTTAGTGATGCCTGAGTCATGGCGAGATGATTGGAATGTGCGCCAACCTTGGAGCGCACTCACCACCACCTCACAGTAAGTTATTGGCGAGTGAATGTTGCTTGCAATCTTAGTTTTATTTCATATTCAATAATATATTGATGGATGAAGACTCTAACCCAGATACTTTTAAACAATTGATGTGTTATCAAAAGATAATCGCAATAACCCTCAAAAGTTACCAAGTATTTTTTCATGTTGTTCAATTTCATTCTTTGCGCCTTGCGGCAGCGCAGCATTAAAAGTCTTATAAAAGTCTGCCGAATAGCACCAGATTTGCATCAAGACCGTTATCATTACGTCACATTAAGTAGTGCATGGCACTGCTTCACTTAAACCAATAAAAAGAACTTCTGTCGCGCTGTAAGCCGACTGAAAGTCGCAAGCAAAGCAGCGGCATTTCAAACAAAGTTCGATATAAAGAGAATCACCATGGCGGAGACACAAACCATGTCGGCGGATACCTTTCCCCGACTGTTGTTGCAGCATGCACAAATACGGCCTAACCATCCGGCCTTTCGTGAAAAATATCTAGGCATCTGGCAAACCACGAGCTGGGCAGAAACTGCTGAAGAAGTGCGTTTAATTGCGTGCGGCTTAGCGTCGTTAGGATTCACACGTGGCACGAACCTCGCCATCATTGGTGAAAACAAACCTTGTCTTTATTGGGGTATGTCGGCAGCACAATGTTGTGGCGGTGTGTCTGTACCTTTATATCAAGATGCTCCTGCTGCAGATATGGCATTCGTACTTGAAAACGCAGAGATTCAATTTGCGATTGTTGAAGACCAAGAACAAGTCGATAAGCTATTAGAGATACGTGAAACCGTCGCTGGCATTCAACATATTATTTATGATGATGCACGTGGTATGCGCGATTACAAACAAGCCGGTGTGATCTCTTTAAAAGAATTACAAGAACTTGGTCGCACTTACTCTGCACAGCATCCAGAATTTTTTATGCAATCTGTGCTTGCAGGTCAAGCACAAGATGTCGCAGCTATTCTTTATACATCCGGCACAACAGGCAAACCTAAAGGCGTTTGTCATACGCATGCAGCGATGATTGCAACTGGTCGCACTTTAGTTGAATTCGATGCTATCGGTGCTGATCATGAAATGCTGTGTTATTTGCCGCTAGCATGGATAGGTGATTTTCTTTACTCGTATGGCATGGCGCACATCGCAGGCTTTTGTTTGAACTGCCCTGAATCAAGTGCAACGGTAATGACTGATTTACGTGAGATCGGTCCTACGTATTATTTTGGTCCGCCGCGTGTGTATGAAAATATACTCACACAAGTGATGATACGTATAGAAGATGCAGGATGGATTAAACGCAATCTCTTTCACTTCTTTATGGGTGTGGCAAGTCGCGCAGGCTTACGCATACTTGATGCAAAAGGTGGTGTCAGCATTAGTGATCGACTGCTCTATGCCTTAGGTGAAATCTTAATTTATGCTCCACTAAAAAATGTACTCGGCTTTTCACGTGTGCGTGTGGCTTATACAGGTGGTGAAGCAATCGGTCCGGATTTATTTGATTTCTATCGCTCGATTGGCATTAATCTCAAACAGTTATACGGCATGACGGAAACTTGTGTCACGGTCTGTATGCAACGCTCAGGTGATGTCAAGCTCGATACCGTAGGCCGACCTATGGCTGGTGTTGAAGTGAAGATTGCTGAAAATGGTGAAGTGTTAGTGCGCTCACCTGGCTTGATGCAAGGTTATTACAAACGCCCTGATGCAACTGCAGAAGTGATCGATGCACAAGGTTATTTTCATACTGGCGATGCAGGATTTTTTGATAAAGATGGTCATCTAAAAATTATTGATCGCGCTAAAGATGTAGGTCGCATGGCAGATGGCAGCATGTTTGCACCTAAGTATGTAGAAAACAAACTTAAATTTTTCCCCTTCATTAAAGAAGCTGTGGCGTTTGGTGATGGCCGCACAACTTGCAATGCATTTGTTTGTATAGACATGGAAGCAGTGGGCAACTGGGCTGAACGACGTAATATTGCTTATAGTGGTTACGCCGATCTCGCTGCACAAACTGATGTTATTCACTTAATTGCGGATTGTGTAGAAAAAGTAAATGCTGATTTAGCGAATGATAGTTTGTTAGCCACTTCGCAAATTCATCGTTTCATTGTTTTACACAAAGAACTCGATCCCGATGATGATGAACTTACACGTACACGTAAAGTTAGGCGTGGCTTCATTGCTGAAAAATATGCCATTCTCATCGACGCGCTCTATACAGGCAAGACGCGTCAATTCATAGAAACACAAGTTAAATTTGAAGATGGACGTCAAGGCAAAGTCAGTGCCGATCTTGAAATTAAAGATGTAAAAACTTTTAGCGCAAATAGGCAAGCAGCATGACAGCCATGGATCAGCAAGCTACGCGCAAAATCGGTGATGTGATTCTCGATTTGCGCCATATTTCACTTTCATTCGGTGGCGTGAAAGCACTCACCGATATTTCTTTTGATGTACGTGAACATGAAATCCGCGCCATCATTGGTCCTAACGGTGCCGGCAAAAGTTCTATGCTCAATGTGATCAATGGTGTCTACCGTCCACAGGAAGGTGAAATCATTTATCGTGGTGAGCATTTACGTGACATGAATACTTATGCCGCTGCAAAAAGCGGCATAGCACGTACCTTTCAAAATATTGCGCTGTTCAAAGGCATGAGTGTGTTGGACAACATCATGACTGGCCGCAATCTACAAATCAAAACGAATTTCTTACTGCAAGCTCTACATCTCGGACCTGCACGTAAGGAAGAAATCGCCCATCGTGTGAAGGTGGAAGAAGTCATCGATTTTCTTGAGATTCAACATATACGTAAAACACCAGTAGGTCGCTTGCCTTATGGTTTGCAAAAGCGTGTGGAATTAGGTCGTGCATTGGCAGCTGAACCGCAAATTCTTTTGCTCGATGAACCTATGGCCGGTATGAACGTAGAAGAGAAACAAGACATGTGTCGTTTCATACTCGATGTGAACGCACAGTTTGGCACCACAATCGTATTGATCGAGCATGACATGGGCGTGGTGATGGATATCTCTGATCGTGTAGTTGTACTCGACTATGGCAAGAAGATCGGCGATGGCACACCGGACGCCGTACGTAGCAATCAAGATGTGATTAATGCTTACTTAGGTGTAGCGCATTAATTTTCTTTCTAGTCTATGCCTAAACTATTCGGTAGATGTTTTTTGTAATGAATGCATGATGTATCAAAGAAAGCAAACGCATGAATCTGAATTTCTTTTTTGAGGTCTTAATCGGCGGCCTCTTATCTGGTGTGATGTATGCACTGGTCGCATTGGGCTTTGTTTTAATTTACAAAGCGTCTGGCGTGTTCAATTTTGCGCAAGGTGCAATGGTATTTTTTGCAGCACTGACTTGCGTATCTTTAGTTAATCACTGGGGCTTTCCGTTGTGGCTTGCAATTTTAGTCACGATTGCAACCATGGCTTTATTAGGCGTGCTGATTGAACGCATAGTGCTACGCCCTCTCGTCAATCAACCTGAAATATCACTGTTCATGGCGACCATAGGCTTAAGCTTTTTTATTGAAGGCTTGGCTCAACTGATGTGGGGCGCAGAAGTACAGCGTTTAGATTTAGGCATTGAAGATGTACCAATGGAGAGTTTGCTGAATAACTTCAACATTATTGTGTCAAAGTTTGATGTGGTTGCCGCTTGTATCTGCGCCATTCTTGTAACCTGCTTAGCACTGTTCTTTTCACGAACCAAGATAGGTCGAGCATTGCGTGCTGTGGCTGATGATCATCAAGCCGCATTAGCAGTGGGCATTCCACTGCAACATATCTGGGGCATTGTGTGGGCTGTAGCGGGCTTTGTTGCGATGGTGGCAGGTTTGTTATGGGGCTCACGCAATGGCGTGCAATTCTCTTTAACTTTTGTCGCGCTTAAAGCCTTACCTGTGTTGATACTCGGTGGCTTTACTTCTGTGCCCGGCGCCATTATCGGTGGCCTCATCATAGGTTCAACTGAAAAACTCGCTGAAGTGTATTTAGGACCCTTCGTTGGCGGTGGTATTGAAGGCTGGTTCCCTTATGTATTGGCTTTGTTATTTTTATTAGTTCGCCCTGAAGGCTTATTCGGCGAAAAAATCATCCGTAGAATTTAAGTGCATTAAGTAAAACAAGGATTTCACTATGCTGTACCGCGAAGCAGGTCAATTTAAATCAAGTTATGAAGCTGACGGTCAAATATTCCCACTCCGTCAAGATAGATTGGGTATAGCTTTACTGTTAGTGCTGGCATTCGTCGCCATACCGCAATTCGCTTCTGCTTATTTTTTCTCAGCGATCCTGATTCCATTTTTAATTTTCTCGCTAGCGGCACTCGGCTTAAATATTTTGACAGGTTATGCAGGTCAGTTGTCTTTGGGTTCAGCTGCATTCATGGCGGTGGGTGCTTTTAGTGCTTATAACTTTGTATTGCGTATTCCTGGTATTCCTTTGCTGTTGGCATTTGTGTTGGGTGGTTTGTCTGCTGCATTAGTCGGCATCGCATTTGGTTTACCTTCTTTGCGTATACGCGGCTTTTATCTTGCTGCCTCTACTTTAGCTACACAGTTTTTTGTGGTGTGGGCACTGACAAAAATACAATGGTTTACTAACTACAGTTCTTCCGGTGTGATCACTGCACAAAAGATGGAAATGTTTGGCTATGAATTCAGCTCACCTGCATCCAAATATTTATTAGTACTCGCTATTGTTAGTGTGATGGCACTGCTCGCTAAAAATATGGTGCGCTCTAACGTAGGACGCTCTTGGATGGCAGTGCGTGACATGGACGTGGCAGCGGAAGTGATAGGCATACGTTTAATGCGTACAAAATTACTCGCCTTTGCAGTCAGTTCTTTTTATTGTGGTGTGGCTGGCGCACTGTATGCCTATGCTTATTTAGGTACGGTTGAACCTGAAGCTTATAGTCTAGATTTATCTTTTCGTATTTTATTCATGGTGATTATTGGCGGCTTGGGTTCCATACTCGGTTCTTTTTTAGGTGCTGCTTTCATTGTCTTGTTGCCTGTGTTCTTGAATGTATTTGCACATGCTCTTTCATTACCGACTTCAGTTGCATCAAATCTTGAACTGATGGTGTTTGGTGCGCTGATTATTTTCTTTTTAATTGTTGAGCCACATGGCTTAGCCCGCATCTGGCAAATCGCTAAAGAAAAATTACGTTTGTGGCCATTCCCGCATTAATTGCATGCTTAAAAATTGTTAGTTGGTTTTAGTTTGTTTGACCCTCGGAGGAGCTTATGAAATGCATTAAATCCTTACTAGTCGCCGCATCATTACTCGCAGCTACTAGCTTTGCATGGGCAGATCAGTTCGTGCCATTGTTGTCTTATCGTGTAGGTCCTTATGGATCTAACGGTGCTTCATTTTTTGGTGGCTTGATCGACTACATGAATCTGACTAATTTAAATGGCGGCATTAATGGCGTCAAACTCAGTTGGGAAGAATGTGAAACTGAATACAATGCTTCACGTGGTGTGGAATGTTATGAGCGTTTAAAAAGTAAAAATGGCGGTGCTTCTTTAGTTGAACCACTCTCTACTGGTATTGCTTACGGCATTCTGGATCGCGTAGGCACTGACAAAATTCCTATGACCACATTGGGCTATGGTCGCTCTGATGCAGCAAACGGTAAAGTCTTCCCTTATGTATTTCCTCTGCTCTCCACTTACTGGAATCAAGCAGGCGCTATGGTGGTTTATCTAGGCGAAAAATCCGGTGGTATGGATAAGCTCAAAGGTAAAAAAATCGTCCATCTGTATCACGACTCTGCTTACGGCAAAGAACCTTTACCGGTGTTAGAAGCAGAAGCTGCGAAATATGGATTTGAACTGATTAAGATTCCCGTTGCTCCACCTGGTAATGATCAACAATCTCAATGGTTACAAATTCGTCAGGCTAATCCTGATTACGTCATTATGTGGACCTTTGGTGTGATGAGTGCAGTTGGTTTAAAAACTGCGCAACGCAATGGCTTCCCACGTGAAAAAATCATCGGTGTATGGTGGGCAGGTTCAGAAGAAGACACTGAACCAGCAGGCGATGCAGCGAAAGGTTACGCTGCTATGAGCTTCACTACACCAGGTAATTATCCAGTGTTAGATGACATTCGCAAAAAAATCTACGGTCAAGGCAAGGGTAATTTAAAAGAACTCGATCGTGTTGGTAACGTGATGTATATGCGTGGTGTCACTTCTGCAGTGTTAATGGTAGAAGCTATGCGTGTTGCTCAAAACAAGTATGGCAAAGGTAAACCTCTCACCGGCGAACAAGTACGTTGGGGATTTGAAAATCTGAATGTCGACGTTGCGCGCCAAAAAGCTTTAGGTGTGTTTGATATGTTCCCACCTATAAAAACCTCATGTGATGATCATGAAGGTTCTGGTGCTGTCAAAGTCGTGCAATGGGATGGCAAGCAATGGGTTGCCTTATCAAAGACTTGGATCACTGGCGATAAAGCGCTAGTACGTAAATTATTAGAAGAATCTTCTGCTAAATATGCGGCGGAAAAAGGGATTACTCCTGGCTGTCTGAAGTAAATAAGCAAGCCGCTGGATTGTTTGTAATTCAGCGGCTTTGTTTTATCCCAGCTTTTTATAACGTCATTGGCTAAATATTAATATTAGAATTAAATAGCAGTACCCTAACAACAGGATTTAGAGATGAGCACTGCCCAACACATCCTTGCCGTGAATAATATTGAAGTCATCTATGACCATGTGATTTTGGTTTTAAAAGGTGTCTCACTGAATGTGCCTAGAGGTAAAGTCGTGGCATTAATGGGTGCCAATGGCGCTGGTAAGTCCACTACTCTAAAATCTATTTCCACTTTACTACGTGGAGAACGCGGCGATGTAACCAAAGGCAGTGTGGAATTTAATGGCGAAAGAATTGATCAACTCACGCCAAATGAATTAGTGCGTCGTGGATTGTCGCAAGTGATGGAAGGTCGTCATTGTTTTGCGCATTTAACGATAGAAGAAAATTTACTTACTGGTGCTTACACTCGCAAGATTAATCGCAATGAATTAAAAGAAGCGTTGGAAAAAGTTTATCACTACTTTCCGCGTTTAAAACAACGTCGCACTTCACAAGCAGGCTACACCTCCGGTGGTGAACAGCAAATGTGCGCGATTGGACGCGCGCTTATGGCTAAGCCTTCTATGATTTTATTGGATGAGCCATCGATGGGATTAGCACCACAAATCGTAGAAGAGATTTTCGAGATTGTGAAAGATTTAAATCACACAGAACAAGTATCATTTTTACTTGCAGAACAAAACACTACCGTCGCACTGCGCTATGCCGACTTTGGCTATATATTAGAAAACGGTCGCGTCGTCATGGAAGGTGCAGCTTCAGAGTTGGCTACCAATGAAGATGTAAAAGAATTTTATCTCGGTGTTTCTGGTGCTGGCCGTAAAAGCTTTCGTGATATGAAATTTTATCGCCGCCGTAAACGCTGGCTGGCTTAGTTTTTTCTCTTTACATTTATTTTTTAGGCTGCCATGTCTGATCTGCTCGATGCATTAGAAGCACGCGACCCTGCTACGCGTGAACATGAACTGTTAGCTGCATTACCTGCTTTAATTACCCGCGCTAAAACTACTTCAGGCTGGGCTTCCATACTGAAAGATGTAACGGCTGCTGACATCACTACGCGCGCTGCACTTGCGCAATGTCCTGTTACGCGCAAATCTGATTTAAAAGATCTACAACATGCAGCTTTGCCTTTTGGTGGACTTAACAGCACGCCAGTAAATCAACTGAGTCGAATCTTTATGTCGCCCGGTCCTATCTTTGATCCGGAAGGTCGTGGTGAAGATTGGTGGCGCTTTGCGCGTCCTTTATATGCATTAGGTTTACGTAGCGGCGATATCGTACAAAACTGTTTTGCTTATCACTTCACACCGGCAGGTCTCATGGCTGAAGGTGGCGCTAAAAAACTGGGTTGTCCTGTGATACCTGCAGGAACAGGTCAAACCGAAATGCAAGTGCAAGCCATGCAATTATTACGTCCCACTGGCTATGTAGGCACGCCTTCTTTCTTAAAAATCATCATAGAAAAAGCGCAGGAAATGGGCACTGATATTTCTAGCCTATCCAAAGCATTGGTCAGCGCTGAAGCATTGCCGCCTTCCTTACGCAACTGGTTGCAAGAAAATGGTGTACGTCATGTTTTGCAAACTTATGGCTCAGCTGACATAGGCAACATCGCCTATGAAACCTTAGCGCAAGGTGAGCTGTGTCCTGGCATGGTGTTAGATGAAACACTGCTATTAGAAATAGTACGTCCAGGTACTGGCGATCCTGTGTCTGAAGGTGAAGTTGGCGAGATCGTTATCACTTCCTTTAATCCTGACTATCCACTCATACGTTTTGGAACAGGTGATATGTCTGCTGTTTTACCTGGCATTTCGCCTTGTGGTCGTACCAATACGCGCATAAAAGGATGGATGGGACGTGCGGATCAAACAACAAAAATCCGCGCTATGTTTGTTCATCCTTCACAAGTTGCCGACATTGCGCGTCGTCATACAGAAATCAAAAAAGCACGCCTAGTCGTCACTGGTGAAATGGCGAACGACATCATGACATTACATTGCGAAGTCGATGATCCTAGTTCTACATCTGAATTGGCAGCAGCGATTGTGAATTCCATACGCGATGTCACTAAACTGCGCGCAGAAGTTCAGCTGGTTGCAATCGGCAGCTTACCGAATGATGGGAAAGTGATTGCTGACGATCGCAGCTATCAATAATGAGTTACTTGCATGCTGATGATATTTCAGCATGCAAGCTTACAGAACTTCTCTACTCTTCCTATCAATCGCATGAGCATTGTTTTTTATTAGCTATGCTTAACCGCATTCTGTTGGCCTTCATCAAAAGTCCTCTGCACTAAATCACTGCAACCAACTGGTTACATGGCACTGATAACTGCCGATCTATTGTGATCGACTTTTATCATTGAGGAATCTCTATGCAATCTCTAGCAAGACGTCTGGCATTGTCTGCCACACCCAACCCATCACCATCTCATCGTAGCGAACGCACTCTATTCAATCCAGCAAATAGACCACGCATTTATCAACCCACACCCAAACTACGCAATGCTGTATGGCCTAACACAGTTAAAGCAGGATATTACATAGACGCCGCACAGCAAACTGCAAAAACATTGCGTACCTTAATTCAGCAAATTGATCATCAATATCAATCCTTAGGTTTGCCGCCCAATTTACAACTACTCACTAACTGTATGCAGCGCTTACTACATTCTATTAAACCTGGCTATATAGATGAAGAGCAAAGCAAAGCACGATATCTCGATTTATTACGCATGCATTTATCATCTCTCAATAATGATGAATGCTTAAAACTTAAGAGCCACTTACAGTCCACACAATTTAAATGCTTAATCAATGAGACCGTGATTGATGATGAGTTTTATTTAGAATATGGTTTTTGTAATGGCCCACCACATTCTTCTGAGCGTGTTTTATTTCATACTCAAAATCTTTTTGATTGTCTCGATGATTTGCAACGCTCACAAGGTGTGCAAAAAACTGATAACAGTCCAGTTGCGCCTTTAAGTCATGCCACTAAGCAGGAATTGCGTGATGTACTAGCTCAAGCAGCACAACATTGGCCGCATTCACAGAAAATTCTTCCCGACTTATTGGATATCGCTTGTCGTATAGGTATAGCGCTCGATTTAATCAACTTGCCTACGCAAATCTGCGCAACAGAACTCAATCTTTATGGGACGACTGTACGACTAAAAAATGAACATGTCGTTATCGACCTTGGTATCGTGTTGGATTTACAAGGCAACAAAAATGAAGCCCTACTGAATCGTGTACTACGTGATTTATTAGAGGGTTTTTTAATTCAAAAATTCACTAGCACGCAAACTAAGTTACCTGATTTACAGGCAATTGATCGCCGAAATATTAGACTAGCGATTGAGCAAATTACAGAAACCTACGTTCCGACTATAACGGATCATAGTTTGCCTTTGAAAGCACGATCAGTTTGGTCACGGTCGTATGAATATGGTCAGATACAAATCAAGCCTTCTGCCGGCATCTCATTAGGCCATGCTTGGATTACGCCCGATCTTTCTTTGATACCTGATACTTCCTCTCCATCTGATGTCATTGGCATGCATTACATGCACACTGGATTTCATCTTAGACCTCAGCAAAACACCATACGTGAATGGCCTACAAAATTTTTAACTGCAAAAGAAAATACACAAATCTATCCGCCTGAATCAACTTGGTATTTAACTGTTCCGGTCACAAAAACACGATTACAAACTTCTGCTTTAGGCGTGATTGCAGAATGGCAGGCAAATAAAACTCCCTACCGTTTTGCAAATATGGATAGCAACACTCCTGCTACTGGTTGCAGGATGACAGTCTGGAAAGCAGTGCAAGATGGATTAGAGCCAGATGCCCTTGCTTTATTCAATCACTACAACCAAGGACTTGCCACACCAGAGTCCCCAACTGAACTTTGGATTAGATTGAATGGCTTAATGGAATGGATTAAGCACATGGCTGGTGCGCATTAATTCTTTTCTAGTGCACGTGTTTGTAATGCATCTGTTTGGTGCAAAGCAATCACGTGTTTTTTTAGTCTGACCAACGAACAATTAATTTGCTCCTGTGACGAATATTTCAATGTTCATCACGTTAATTTATAGGAGCTCACATGCGTTCACTTTTTACACATAACAGGACCACTTCTCAACTTGCTCTCGCGCATGCACAACCATCGTCTATGGCGACAACATCCTTAAAAAATTCATCTCGCGCACCCACAATTAAAAACATTAGCCCACGCATTCATCACGCAAATTACTACTGGGCTGCCAATCATCAATCTTATTTAATTTTTTCTGCCTTACTCGACACAGCCGCAAAACAGCCACATCCTCAGAGCTATCAAAAAATCAATACTGCATTAATCTCACTGATGGAAGCTATTATTGATCCGGGTACAAAATCTGCTCGCGACCCACATGCTTATAAAAATTTATTGAAATCTCATTTACAACATTTAAGTAGCCATCAATTGCAGCAGCTGGCACAGATACTAAAAATTTCACATTTTAATTATGTAGGACATGAAACTATTTATGAAATCGTAGAGCGCAATGGTAAGAAAAGAGAGCGTGAAAAAATGATAGAGCTGCTCTCACCTAATCAATTATTTTCATTATTAAATGATTTAACAATGAGTTCAGAATTGATTAGTTCATCAAATTTGGAGAAGGCTTTTTCACCTAATTGGAATTCTGCAATAAGAAAAATTTTATTTGATGCGACCTCTATTTGGAAGAGGCAGCAAAGTAGCAAGGATGCTGAGAAAATTTTATTAAAGACAGCTCAAGATATCGCTACACAACTTGAGCTAACTATAGTGCCTGATCAAGTTGAATATTGCGCTTTGAATTACCAACACTCTAGCGTGCTCTTTAATCAATCCATTTTGCAATGTGATATTCGACTACAGCAAGCTCTGGTTGATCAAAAAAATTCTACGCTGACTTATCTGGCGCCATTTGAACGCGCCTTACGCGATGTACTCGAACTCATGTTGATTAAAAAAATGTTTGGTGCTGATGCATTATTAGATGATCTACAGCCGCATCAATTGCATGTATTGCGAGAAAAAATTGATGTTGTCCTAAACAGATCAGCGCCTGAAAAATCAAATGATTTACAAGTTTTAGCGCGCGCTGTTTTAAGTAAGGCTGATCAGTTTGGTTATATACATATCTCGCCAAACGGAAGTGGCTCTGGACATAGTTGGATTGCTCCTGATTTTTCTATTATTCCTAAAAATGGTGATGGACGGCAAAGAGTAGCTGGTTCAGTATTTTTACAAGAAGCTAAGCAACTCACTCCAGCACCTAAAAAAATTACTGAAAAGTCTGTCGATTTTATTTCGCTCGAAAAAAATAATAAATTCTTTCCTGCGGAAGAAGCGCTGATGGTTACTGTACCTGTAACGGCTGATGCTCTACAACAGTCAGCACAGCGTATTAAAGAGCGATGGATTAATGAAGATATACTTTATAAATCCATGTCTAGCATAGATGGTGGTGACATACGCAGTTGTAGAGTCGGTGTGTTAGAAGCGGTGATGGAGGGCATGGATGACTCAACGCGTCAGTTATTTGATCATTACAACTGCGGTTTGCCTGATCCAGATTCATCGGCTGAATTATGGCTACGCATGCAGGGCTTTATGCAATGGTTAAAAGATTTAGCAGCTTAAATGTTGTCAGTAGCTTAAGGATTACATCAAGAGCAGTGCAGCCAACACCGCTTCTAATCCTAGACTGGCCCAATTACTGCCATCTGCCGAGCGATCCAACACGATCGCAACCGCACGGACTAGCGCCATTACCAAATACGCTAGTCCCAAGGTTATAAATGCTGCGGGCTCCTGTAATAACAAACATGCGAGCCCGCTTCCTACATAAATAGCACCCAAAGCGA
Organism: Bordetella parapertussis; assembly: GCA_945883145.1. Lineage (GTDB taxonomy): Bacteria > Pseudomonadota > Gammaproteobacteria > Burkholderiales > Burkholderiaceae_D > Pernthalerella. The sequence continues at coordinate 38,684 of CAMCXB010000009.1, forward strand.
CTCTTGTTTCCGTGATGCCGCGCGGACCATCAGCTGACATACCTATTAAAGGCAGCACCTTACGCGGCGCAAGCATTACCCACACTCCAAAGATCAACGTAATCCCTGCCACTACAAGTTTTGCAATCAACATTATTCTTCCCTTTCATCCTCACCAAACTTGCTATTTTGCTTATGTTATCTAGCGCAGACTTCATGTAATTAGCACGAGTGTTTTATTTTTTACCCTATAATCAGTCATCTAAGCACTTTTCATAAAGGCGTTTTATGTCACTACCCACTGCGCTTCAACATCTAAGCTTACCTGTTATTGGCTCACCCCTCTTTATTGCTAGCGGCCCCAAACTCGTGATTGAACAGTGCAAGGCAGGTATCGTGGGATCTTTCCCCGCACTCAATGCACGACCTGCTGAAATGCTAGATCAGTGGCTTAATGAAATTAAACAAGCACTCGCCGAACATAAAGCAGCTCATCCTGATGCCATCATAGGTCCAATCGCAGTCAATCAAATTGTGCATCAGTCGAATGATCGCCTTGCACATGATGTAGAAGTTTGTGTGAAACATAAAATTCCCATCATTATTTCTTCATTACGCGCCCCACCTAAAGAAATGCTAGATGCTATTCATAGTTATGGTGGCATCGTATTACATGATGTGATTAGTATTCGACATTCGGAAAAATCTTTAGAAGCAGGTGTCGATGGTTTGATTCTGGTCGCAGCTGGTGCAGGTGGTCATGCAGGTGGTTTATCACCTTTTGCTTTAGTTGGTGAAGTGCGTAAGTTTTTTCAAGGGCCGATTGCGCTTTCAGGATCAATTGCCAATGGTGATGCTATCTTAGCCGCACAAGCGATGGGAGCTGATTTTGCTTATATAGGTTCGCGTTGGTTAGCTACGCAAGAAGCGAATACGAGCGAGGATTATCGGAATGCGATTGTAGAATCGAATGCTGCTGATGTGGTCTATACCAATCTCTTTACTGGTGTTCACGGTAACTATTTAAAAAAATCTATCGTCAAAGCAGGACTAGATCCAGAAAATTTACCTGTCGCAGATAAAACCCACATGAACTTTGCAAGCAATAGCGGCGCTAAAGCTTGGCGTGATATTTGGGGTGCTGGTCAAGGTGTGGGACTGATGCATGATGTGCCGACTGTGGCAGAAGTTGTAGAGCGACTGAAAAATGAGTATCACGCAGCGCGTAATAGAGTGATGGCTACCTCGTATTAATTCTTAAATCTTCATTATCCGCATTCAAGTCTGTTTTAATTTTCAGACTTGAATGCGGATTTTTTTAATCTGCATTCACTAGCATCATGTCACGCACTTCTGCTGCACCGGCGCGCTGCAATTGCTTCACCGCCCAATAACCAAGATAAATCACTCCAAACCTTAAATGGTATTTATTTGCCACATCCACTAAAGGTATATCGTGTAACAACTTGGGTACATCAACTAGTTTAATTTCTTTACGCTCTAGCAGTAAAAATTTTAATAATACTTTGACTGCATTTTCAGCATTACGCACTGGCCTATCTTGTAAATAAGCGATGCGTGAATAAGCCACCTCTAAAGATTTTTTTACATCCGTAAATGGTGAACCATGGCCTGGTATCACTAGACGTATATCTAACTCTGAAATCAAATCTAAGGTGGCACGCGTTTCATCAAAACCTGGTCGCCCATCTAATTCAGGAAAAATAACGCCAAAGCCTTTTTCCCACAGTGCGTCGGCTGAAATTAATATGCCTTCTTTTTCACAATACAACACCAGTGAATGTGGATCATGTCCAGGTGCGGCTAATGCTATCCACTCTAAGTCACCTAATATTAAATTATCGTTAGGCTTAACTAATTCATGTGCTTCAAAGCGATCACATTTTTGTCCAGTAGCTTGAAAGCTTAGTTTTGCATAATCCCAATCATTGACCTTATAAAATTCAGCTTCAGGTATAGCGATTTTTGCTTGATAGTGGTCATACAGAATTTTATTTCCACCACAATGATCAGAATGTAGATGGGTATTGTAAATTTTATGCAAGGGTCTATCGCCCGATACATGCTGTACTAATTGCAGTGTTTGCTCAGCATGTGTGACATAACCTGTATCAATGATGACATTTTCATTTTCACCCAAAAATATAATATTGTTGGAAGATAACCATCCTCGTTCAAGGACATGCATACAGGAAGGCAGGGTCATTTTTTGATTTGATAGGCGAGAGTGATATCAGCAAATGTATCGATTAATTTATCCACACATTCATAGTATGCGCTATCCGTATTTTTTTAAAAATTGACTTAAGCGGCTAAACGTAAAGCACAGTGAAATTAAGCTTGCCCTTGCGCTCACACAAGCAGGATGAATTTGGTTACGCTGTTAAACGTCTTTGGCTAATCGCCAACCAAACCTGCATTTTATTCGCTTCAGATGCAACGCTCCAGTTCGTGATTTCATCAATCGTGCGCCAACAACCTTGGCACAATCCATTCTTAGGATTGATCTGGCACACACTAGTGCAAGGAGAAGGGAGCGGACCACTATGTTCAGCAGGATTAAAACTTGTAGGATTCATAGGCTTACTCACTTTATGTTGCATGACGCGCGGCTATCGCATTACCTGCACGACTAACTGCTTTACGTCCTAAATGCTGAGAAATAAACTGACCTGCATCAACCACCATTTGTAAATCAATGCCAGTCTTTATGCCTAAGCCCTGCATAAGATAGAGCACATCTTCAGTAGCTACATTGCCAGTAGCGCCTTTAGCATAAGGGCAACCACCTAGACCTGCTACCGAAGAATGATAAATACTGACACCTACTTCAAGCGCAGCATAAAAATTTGCTAAGGCTTGGCCATAGGTGTCATGAAAATGCGCTGCGAGTTGTTTGATAGGGAATTGACGCGACACTGCATCGAATACAGTTTGTACGTGACGCGCTGTGCCCACGCCTATGGTGTCAGCTATATCAATTTCATCGCAACCTAAATCCTGCAGTCGTGCCACTACATCTGCCACTGCATCTGTTGTGACTTCGCCTTGATAAGGACAACCAAATGAACAACTTATACTGCCACGCAAACGTAGATGCGAAGCCTTAGCTAATTTTGCAACTTCACGAAAACGCTCTATCGATTCTGCAATGCTGCAGTTAATATTTTTTTGTGAAAACGCTTCGGATGCAGCACCAAAAATAACGACCTCATCCGCTTGTGCAGCAAGTGCTGCTTCTAAGCCTTGCATGTTGGGCACGAGAGCTGAGTAAATCACACCTGACTTACGTTCTATCTTCTGCATGACTTCGCTAGAGGTCGCCATTTGCGGCACCCATTTTGGCGATACAAATGATGCCGCTTCAATATTCGGGAAACCTGCTGCTGTCAGTCGATTGATTAACTCAACTTTCACTTCAACAGGAATAATTTCTTTTTCATTTTGTAGTCCGTCACGCGGACCCACTTCCACTATTTTGACTTGTGCTGGTAAGGTTGGGACTTTACTCATACTCAAGCTCCGGTAGCAGTAAATGCTAACAACTGCGCACCTTCTAGCACTTGATCACCAACAGCATAGAATAAATCTTCTACCTTGCCATTAGCAGGCGCATGAATCGTATGTTCCATTTTCATGGCTTCCATAATTAACAATGATGCACCTTGCTGCACAAGCTCATCTTTTTTTACGAGCAGCGCAATAATTTTTCCTGGCATAGGCGCGGTTAATCGACCGCCTTCTGTTTCTGCTTCACCTGCATGTGCGATAGGATCATGCCATGTTAATTGCCAGTGCTGCCCTGCATGAAAGACATGAAAGTTTTCTGCAACACGTACAACTTTGCCTTTTACATGCAAGTTATCAGCAAGTATTTCAAATTCAATGGCAGCATCATGCGGTGATGACTTTGCATGCACATCACTGATTTTTATTTTCTTATTGGTTAAGCTTAATATGCCGTGATCTGCTGCATAAGTCCAAGCAAGCTCTATCAAACCTGCCTCATCAGAAAATTTCAGTGCACGTGTAGTTTGTAAATTCAAGCGCCAACCTGTGTGCTGCGCCCAAGGATCATCCGATGACAGATCACGCTCTGATTGCAACAACATGGTACAGGCTAATGCCAGCACAGTAAAAGGCACAGGCTGATGCGGTGGAAATAAAGTTTCTTGATGACGTTCTATCAGACCCGTATCTAGATCGGCCGTAGCAAATGCCTCACTTTGCATCAACCTAGATAGAAACGCGATATTCGTTGCTGGCCCTACAATTTCATATTCACTCAGTGCTTGCGACATCGTCTTTAAAGCTGCAGCTCTATCTTCACCCCACACAATCAGCTTCGCAATCATAGGATCATAAAAAGGTGAAATTGCATCACCCGCTCTGACACCTGAATCTATACGCACTGCTTGATCTCTTGTGAAGCTTGCTGCTTGTGGTGTGTGCAGATAATGCAAAGACCCTATTGATGGCAAAAAACCTTTTTCAGGATTTTCTGCATATATGCGTGCTTCAATTGCATGGCCTTTAATGACCAGTTCATTTTGTTTTTTAGGCAAAGGCAAGCCATACGCTATTTTTAATTGCCACTCAACTAAATCAACATCAGTAATCATTTCCGTGACGGGATGCTCCACTTGCAAACGGGTATTCATCTCCATGAAATAAAAACTACCATCTTGATTGGCAATGAATTCCACCGTACCCGCACCTACATAGCCTACTGCTTGTGCTGCTGCTACTGCTGCCTCACCCATAGCACGACGGCGTTCTGCAGTCATGCCCGGTGCTGGTGCTTCTTCACATACCTTTTGATGACGACGTTGCACTGAGCAATCGCGCTCGAACAAATAAACACAGTCACCTGTTTTATCTGCAAAGATTTGAATTTCTATATGACGTGGACGTTGTAAATATTTTTCAACTAAGACTTTATCGTCGCCAAAACTATTTATCGCTTCACGCTTACAAGAAGCGAGCGCATCTTTAAATTCGGCTGATGATTGCACTATGCGCATGCCCTTACCACCACCGCCTGCACTTGCTTTCAGCAATACAGGATAAGCAATGCTATCGGCTTGCTTGTGTAAAAAATCTGCATCTTGATTATCACCGTGATAACCCGGCACCAAGGGTACGTTCGCTTTTTCCATTAAAGCTTTGGCTGCGGATTTTGAGCCCATGGCATGAATCGCCGTAGCTGGTGGCCCTATAAATACTAAGCCTGCTTGCTGACATGCTGCTGCAAATTCTTCATTCTCTGATAAAAATCCATAGCCAGGATGAATCGATTCTGCACCTGTCGCTTTTGCTGCTTCTATGATGCGTGCAATTTGTAGATAACTTTGCTTGGCTTCTGCTGCGCCTATATGTACTGCTTCATCACAAGCAGCAACATGCGCAGCATGTGTATCTGCATCAGAATAAACAGCCACAGTGCGTATACCCATGCGATGGGCAGTGGCTGCCACTCTGCATGCGATTTCACCACGATTGGCAATCAGAATTTTCTTGAACATGATAGTTATTTGCTTGCCTGTGTGTTCTATTTTTATTTATTGCTTATGCGGTTTTAGCTTGTATGCCTAATCGTTGTAGCAATGATTTATCTTCTTCTACTTCTGGATTGCCTGTGACGAGTAATTTTTCACCATAGAAAATTGAATTCGCACCAGCCAAATAACACAAGGCTTGTATGCCTTCACCTAACTGACGACGTCCTGCAGATAAACGTACTCGCGCTTGTGGCATCGTGATACGTGCAACCGCAATTGTGCGTACAAATTCGAGAGGATCTAAGGCATCTTGCCCATAGAGTGGTGTGCCCTCTACTTGCACTAAATGATTGATAGGCACAGATTCAGGATATGGATTTAAGTTAGCCAATTGCGCAATCAAACCTGCGCGTGATAAGCGTGACTCACCCATACCAACTATGCCACCACAACAAACCTTTAAGCCTGCTTCACGCACTGCACCTAAAGTATCTAAGCGATCTTGATAATCACGCGTAGTGATAATGTCGCCATAAAATTCTGGTGCTGTATCGAGATTGTGATTATAAAAATCTAAGCCAGCTTCTTTTAATCTCACTGCTTGCTGCTCTTCTAACATACCCAAGGTAGCGCAGGTTTCTAAGCCCATCGCTTTTACAGCTTTCACCATTTCTTCAACTGAATCTAAATCTCTGTCTTTCGGAGCACGCCATGCAGCGCCCATACAAAAACGTGTAGCACCCTGATCTTTGGCAGCTTGTGCTGCGGCCAATACTTCATCGAGTGGCATGATTTTTTGTGCTGTCACGCCAGTATCGTAACGAGCAGCTTGTGGGCAGTAACCACAGTCTTCTGGACAACCACCTGTTTTAATCGACAACAGTGTGGCTAATTCAATTTCATTGGCATTGAAATTTGCACGATGCACTTGCTGTGAACGAAACAATAAATCATTAAAAGGCAATTCAAACAAAGCTAATACTTCAGCAACTGGCCATGTTTCATGCGCCACTGCAGCAGCAGCAACTTTTTTTGCTGCAGCATGAAAAGCGACGGGTTGTGATGTGATGGTAGATGACATAGCACTTCCTTAATAAGGTAATTTCAGCAACTGGCTTCTAGCGCTTTTATCGCGCCTGTAGCAAGACAATTCATTTCTTCATCATTGATGATATAGGGTGGCATTAGATAAACTGTATTGCCTATAGGGCGTAACAATATCTGCTGCTGTAATCCTTGCGCAAAATAACGACGCGCAAATCCTGCTTGTTCATCGGGCTGCGCATCAAATGCGAATATCATGCCGCGACGACGAAAATTTTTGCTACGAGGATGATTCTTCAAAGGCGCTAATGCAGCTTCAATTTTATCGCCTCGCAGCTTATTTTGTACCAGTACATCGTCTTCTTTAAAAATAGCTAAGGTCGCTAAGGCTGCTCTACAAGCCAAAGGATTGCCGGTATAAGAATGCGAATGTAAAAATGCACGCGTGATATCACTATGATAAAACGCTTGATAAATTTCTTTGCGTGTCATGACGAGTGATAAAGGTAAATACCCACCACTAATCCCTTTAGACAAACACAGAAAATCTGGCCACACGCCAGACTGTTCTGATGCAAAAAAAGTCCCTGTACGACCGCAACCTACTGCAATTTCATCTGCAATTAAATGCACATTAAATTCATCACATAAAGCACGCACTGTTTGCATATACACAGGATCATGCATGATCATGCCGCCTGCACATTGCACTAAGGGCTCAAGAATAATCGCTGCTATATGATCAGCACGTTGTTCTAATAAACGTCTTATATCCTCTGCTGCACGCAGCGCTACATCCGCAGCCGTTTCACCTTCTTTTGCATTGCGTGCATCTGGCGTTGCAACCACATGCGCAGGCTGCAACATGGCACCATAAGCCTGACGAAATAACGGCACATCGGTGACAGCTAAAGCACCAACTGTTTCACCATGATAGCCACCCTGCAAATAAATAAATTCCTGCTTTTGCGCTAGCCCTTGATTTATCCATGCATGAAAACTCATCTTCAATGCAATCTCTACTGCAGAAGCACCATCGGAAGCATAAAAACAATGTCCGAGTACACCTTGTGTTAATGCAGACAATTGTTCCGAGAGTTGTACAACAGGCTCATGCGTGAAACCTGCCAACATGGCATGTTCTAACTGATCTAATTGCTCTTTCAGTGCATGGTTAATCCGTGGATTAGCATGACCAAATAAATTCACCCACCATGAGCTAATACCATCGATATAACGATGACCTGCATGATCCATCAACCAAGCGCCACGCCCCTGACTGAGTGACACCATCGGTATGCTTTCATGATGTTGCATTTGTGTGCAGGGATGCCAGACACTGGCAAGACTGCGTGCAACCCAATCATTGTTAGCCTGTGTGTTCATTACATCCTAAATATGCCGAACTTGGTTTCAGGTATAGGTGCATTCAATGATGCACTTAATCCCAGACCCAACACCATGCGTGTATCTGCAGGATCAATGACACCATCGTCCCACAAGCGTGCACTTGCATAATAAGGATGACCCTGTACTTCATATTGATCGAGTATAGGTTGTTTGAATGCGGCTTCTTCTTGCGCACTCCACTGCCCACCTTTAGCTTCTATGCCATCGCGTTTCACTGTCGCTAATACACTTGCAGCTTGTTCACCACCCATGACAGAGATACGTGCATTCGGCCACATCCACAACATGCGTGGTGAATACGCACGACCACACATACCGTAATTACCTGCACCGAAACTACCGCCTATGATGACGGTGAATTTTGGTACCGCAGCTGTGGCAACTGCTGTCACCATCTTGGCGCCATTGCGTGCAATACCTTCATTTTCAACTTTGCGACCCACCATAAAGCCTGTGATGTTTTGTAAAAAAATCAAAGGTATTTTGCGTTGACAGCAAAGCTCTATGAAATGCGCACCTTTTAATGCGGACTCAGAAAATAAAATACCATTGTTAGCGATGATGCCAACTGGCATACCAAATAAATGCGCAAAGCCGCAGACGAGTGTGGAGCCATAGCGTGCTTTGAATTCATCAAACTCGCTACCATCGACAACACGCGCAATGATTTCTTTTACATCAAAAGGTTTGCGTGTATCAGTTGGAATCAAGCCATACATTTCTTTTGCATCGTAGCGTGGCTCTACCGAAGGACGCAGCACCATTTGTTCTGGCTTAGTGCGATTTAAGTTACCAACGATAGAACGCGCTATGGATAACGCATGCATATCATCTTGTGCGAGATGGTCGACCACACCCGATAAGCGCGTATGTACATCACCACCACCTAAATCTTCTGCACTGACAATCTCACCAATAGCGGCTTTGACTAAAGGTGGACCGCCTAAAAAAATCGTACCTTGATTTTTAACGATGATGGATTCATCACTCATGGACGGCACATAGGCACCACCTGCTGTACATGAACCCATGACGACGGCAATTTGCGGTATGCCTTGCGCAGACATGTTGGCTTGATTAAAAAAGATACGTCCAAAATGTTCACGATCTGCAAAAACATCATCTTGATTCGGTAAATTTGCACCACCTGAATCAACGAGATAAATACATGGCAAATTATTTTGTGCAGCGATTTCTTGTGCGCGTAAATGTTTTTTTACCGTCATAGGGAAATAGGTTCCGCCTTTAACGGTGGCGTCATTACAAACAATGACACACTCCTGACCCTTTACACGACCTATACCAGTAATGATGCTGGCAGAGGGCGCAGCATTGTCATACATATTCAGCGCAGCTAATTGCGAAAACTCTAGAAATGGTGTGCCAGGATCAAGCAACATATTCACGCGATCACGTGGTAACAGCTTGCCGCGCGCAGTATGTTTTTTGCGGGCGTCTTCGCCACCACCTAATGCAAGTTTTTCACAATGCGCACGTAAATCATCCACCAAAGCCTGCATGGCTTGTGCGTTGGCTGTGAATTCATCCGAGCGTGGATTAAGCTTAGTTTCTAATAGAGGCATCGTGCTTATTTTTCTAAAATATTTCCATCAACATAAAACCACCGTCCATCTTCACGAACAAAGCGACTTATTTCATGCAACCGCTGTCCACGTCCTTGTACACGACAACGCGCTACAAACTCTACTGTGGCAGCATCATTTTCTTGTGATGACTGCCGCACTTCCAAACCTAACCACTGCAATGACTTATCGGTAACTGTTTCATCAGGTCGCGAGTCTTTATGCCAAGTCATTCTGAGATAATTTTCTTCACCGAGCACATAAGCGCTATAACGAGAGCGCATTAACTGTTCTGCACTTGCTGCATGCTGCGCTCCACTAATAAAAGGACCACAGCAGTCTGCTAACGAATCGCCACCACAAGGACAAGACTCTTGCTCTGACGAGTTTCGCTTTTTACCCATCTGACTTGCTTTATCTCTTAGTCATGCACACAGGCTTACGCCAATGCACGTGCAATCAATATTTTTTGTATATCGCTCGTGCCTTCGTAAATCTGACAAACACGCACATCGCGATAAATACGCTCAACCGGAAAATCTTTTACATAACCATAGCCACCATGTATTTGTATGGCGTCTGAACATACTTTTTCTGCCATCTCACTAGCGAATAATTTTGCCATCGCAGCTTCTTTTAAACAGGGCACACCGGCATCTTTCATAGATGCAGCATGCAAAGTCATTTGACGTGCCACTTCAATTTGCGTTGCCATATCAGCTAATCTGAATTGCACGGCTTGATGATCAAATAAAGGCTTATCAAAACTTTGACGCTCTTTCGCATAAGCTAATGCTGCTTCAAACGCAGCGCGTGCCATACCTATGGCTTGTGCTGCTATGCCTATACGACCACCTTCTAATCCTGATAAAGCAATACGATAGCCTTCACCTTCTGCGCCAATTAAATTCGCTGCAGGTATGCGGCAGTTTTCAAAAACAATTTGTGCAGTGTCAGATGAATGCTGACCTAATTTTTCTTCTATGCTAGCGACGACATAACCCGGTGTAGAGGTAGGCACCCAAAATGCACTAATGCCGCGCTTGCCTGCTGTCTTATCGGTGACTGCCATCACAATCGCTACACCTGCATTTTTGCCACTGGTGATGAATTGCTTAACACCATTGATGACGTAACTATCGCCATCACGTGTAGCAGTTGTTCGCAATGAAGAAGCATCGCTACCTGCATGCGGTTCAGTTAAACAAAATGCGCCTAACATTTTGCCTTGTGCGAGTGGTCGTAGCCATTGCTCTTGTTGCGCAGGATTCGCTACCATCATCGCAATACTACAAACAGGGCAATTGTTGACAGAGATGATGGTTGAAGTTCCACCATCACCTGCTGCGATTTCTTCTATGACTAAAGCGAGTGCAACATAATCTAAACCTGCACCACCTTGCTCTTCTGGTACAGCGACACCAAACGCACCCATTTGCGCTAACTGATGCAAAGCTTCTTTAGGAAAGTGGCGCTCTTTATCCCAACGCGCAGCATGAGGACGTAACTGCTGCTGTGAAAATTCACGCAGTGCGTCACGTATCATGGTGTGTTGTTCAGAGAGCATCATGGTTTTATTCTTTATGTCGAATCGCAGGCTAAAAAAGTGTGTCGGTAAACCTGATTACCAGACCATGACTTGTCCATCAAAACTATGAAAGCTTCCGCTTTCACTTTGCTTTAATCCAATGATGACTTTGCGCATACCTGCCACACTGTCTTGAACAGTTGTCGGCGCACTAGGTCCACCCATCTCAGTTTGTACCCAACCTGGATGTATCACCATCAACTTCGCTTTGGGATAATCAATCGCTGCAGCTTTTACCACCATATTCAATGCGGCTTTCGATGCGCGATACACCCAACCCATGCTTGCCGTAGTGGCACCTATACTGCCCATGACGCTAGTAAGAAAGACAAACGATCCACTCGCTTCTTCCACCATAGGTGCTAATAAAGGAATGGCTTGCATTGCACCTAATACATTGGCATGCATGACGCGATCAAATTCCGCAACCGCAGGTGCTTCGGTTGCACCCGCATAAGAACCAAATACACCAGCTACATACACCACTAAATCTAAACGCTCTCCATCAAGTTGCCATGGCAAGCTAGCTAGTGATTCCGCTACGGTGACATCAATTTTCATTGCATGCGCACCTTCTTGTTTGAGCGCTTCTAGCGTTGCATCATCACGCGCCGTTGCATAGACTTTGCAACCATCGGCAAGTAATTGACGAACGAATTCACGGCCTATGCCGCGTGAAGCACCAATAATCAAAGCAGTACGCATGCAAATTCCCCTTACATCATTTCAATTGCCATAGCGGTAGCTTCACCGCCACCGATACACAAAGCTGCTACGCCACGCTTGCCACCGGTTTTTTTCAATGCGCCCAACAAGGTCACAATAATGCGCGCACCTGATGCACCGATAGGATGACCAAGTGCACAAGCACCACCATGGATATTAATTTTGTCGTGAGTGATATTGTGTTCTTTCATTGCGGCCATGGCGACTGCTGCAAACGCTTCATTGATTTCAAACAGATCGACGTCACTGGTTTTCCAACCGGTTTTTGCATACAACTTTTCAATCGCGCCTACTGGTGCAGTGGTAAACCAATTTGGTTCATGTGAGTTACGCATGTGAGCAACGATTTTTGCAATCGGTTTTACACCTAATTTTTTTGCTGTTGATTCACGCATCAGTACTAATGCTGCTGCACCGTCGTTGATGGATGAAGAAGAGGCAGCAGTGATGGTGCCATCTTTTTTAAATGCTGGTTTTAACTGTGGGATTTTTTCTATCTTGGCTTTGAGTGGACCTTCATCTTTATCGATAACGACATCACCCGCTTTGCCAGAAATAGTCACTGGCGCGATTTCCCATTTAAAAGAACCATCAGCAGTCGCAGCTTGTGCGCGTTTTACTGAATCAATCGCAAACGCATCTTGTGCTTCACGTGTAAAGGAATATTTTGCAGAACAGTCTTCTGCAAAGGTGCCCATGGAACGACCTTTGTCATAGGCATCTTCTAAACCATCTAACATCATGTGGTCATACATCATGCCGTGACCAATACGATAACCACCACGTGCTTTAGGAATTAAATAAGGCGCATTAGTCATCGACTCCATACCACCCGACACCACCACTTCATTCGTGCCCGACATAATTGAGTCATAACCATAAATAGTTGCCTGCATAGCAGAGCCACACATTTTTGATAAGGTCACAGCACCTGCTGATACAGGAATGCCGGCTTTAATTGATGCTTGACGCGCAGGTGCTTGACCTTGTGCTGCCATTAAGCAGTTACCAAAGATCACATCATTCACTACTTCAGGCTTAATGCCTGCACGCTCAACTGCACCACGAATTGCAACTGCACCTAGATCATGTGCAGAAAGAGATGAAAAATCACCTTGAAAAGCGCCCATAGGGGTGCGTGCTGCACCAACAATTACAACGGGATCAACGATAGGATCTTGCATAGTTATCTCCAAAAAAAATAAAAATTAAGTAGCGGCCGATGGTGCTGATGGTGCCGTGGATGTCTGATAGCTAAAACGAACTTCCTGCGGATAGGGAAAGATATCTTCCACTTGGCCATCAAGTATTCGGGTTTTACGTTGTTGCCAATACTCTGCTGTCAGTAGATCGGCATGATGCTTCATGAAGTATTTACGTACTTTAGGATTGCCTAATAAAAAAACACTGAACTGTTCTGGAAAGACATCATTTTTTGCGACGTGATAC
>CAMCXB010000010.1 GCA_945883145.1 Bordetella parapertussis
AGCGCCACGTATTCTGATTTTTGGATTGCCATCAGCGCCAATTTTTACGTAATCAAAATTTTCAACGTAATAATCAGGTTGTGTACGTTGGGTTTGATCTTTTGTGTCACTACCTGAGCGACGTGTCATCTCAAGTGCCCAAAAACTGATTGCTGCAATAATAGTAATCGCAGCCAAAAATAATAAAGCAGGATAACTACGTCTACGCCCACTCATTTTAGATACGGCGCTAATGCCGCCTCATACTTATTTTGTGCACGCAAAATAAAATCACATACTTCTCGCACAGCGCCATGGCCGCCACGCACTTGCGCAACATAATGCGCACGAGTTTGCACTTCAGGATGACCATTCGGCACACTAGCAGCAAAGCCTACGCGCGTCATAACCGGTAAATCAATCACATCATCACCCATGAAGCCACATTCTTCTGGAGTCAGGTGCGCTGCTTCAATGACTTGTTCAAACGCCAAACGTTTGTCATGCATGCCTTGCTTGAGGTGTTGAATGCCTAGATCAGCTGCGCGTCTTGCCACGATGGCAGAATTACGAGCACTGATAATGCCAACCTGAACGCCATACTCTTGCAGTAGTTTTATGCCATGTCCATCTAAGACATTAAAAGTTTTAATTAGCTCGCCTTCTGCGCCATAGCGTAAACCGCCATCAGTCAATACACCATCTACATCAAAAATCATTAATTTAATTTTTGAGGCACGTTCCATTGCAGCGTTGTGGACATTGTTAGGCATTAAATCACCTTGGCGCGTGTCAGATCATGAATATGTAAAGCACCCACTAAGGTGCCATCTTTTTCTACAACCAACACTTGGTTAATGCGGTGTTTTTCCATCAGTTCAACTGCATCAACAGCGAGTTGCTCAGGGCCGAGTACACGTGGTTTGGTGTGCATAACTTCTTTTATTTGCGCACGCGAAAAATCTTTACCTTCTTCTATCAGCCTACGTAAGTCGCCGTCTGTGAAAATACCGACAACATGATTGGAGTCATCCACAATGGCAGTCATCGCAAGTCCTTTGCGTGTGACCTCGAGTAAAGCGGCAGGTAACAACACATTAGGATGCACCGCTGGGATATCTTCGCCGGTGCGCATAATGTCGCGCACATGCGTTAAGAGGCGACGGCCTAAGGCGCCACCAGGGTGTGAGCGTGCAAAATCTTCTTCTCGAAATCCGCGCAGATCGAGTAAGGCTACCGCTAGAGCATCACCCAGTGCTAAGGTGGTAGTGGTGCTGGCAGTGGGTGCGAGATTAAGCGGACAAGCTTCTTTAGCAACAGCGATATTCAGATGCACATGGGCCAAACTGGCTAGAGAAGAATTTGGTTTACCTGTCATAGAGATCAGCGCTGCGCCCAAGCGTTTAATGACGGGGACGATGGCAAGTAATTCTTCCGATTCACCAGAGTTGGAGATGGCAATTAAGACATCGGACTCGGTCACCATGCCGAGATCACCATGCGCAGCTTCAGCAGGATGAACAAACATGGCGGGTGTGCCGGTGGAAGCTAAGGTGGCGGCGATTTTTCGCGCAATATGGCCAGATTTCCCCATACCGGAGACCACCACGCGACCTTTGCATTGCAAAAGAATTTGCAGCGCGAGGGCAAATTCACTCTCTGCAGAAGTGCCTAATCGGTCCTTTAATGCCAGAATGGCATCGGACTCGATTTGCAGGGTTTCGCTGGCCAACGCTAGCGCGCGACTTGCGCTATTGTTGTCTAAGCGCTGCAGTAACTTTTTGTCATAGGTTACACTCATGCGCGAAGTATAGCCCAAACTTTTAAGCAAAAAACCTGCCAGTCATAATAAAAGATCCTCAATTGAAATTTAGCCCTGAGTAGTTTGCTCCTACAGGGGAAATCTTAAATCGCGAAATATGATGTTTTCAGCTCTAGAACTGACGCTTATTTTATTGGTCGCCGCTGTATTGGGGGTGGTGGCCTTTCGCATGCTGCATTTGCCGCCTATGTTGGGCTACCTGACGGTAGGAATTTTGATCGGGCCACATGCGCTAGGTTTAGCCAGTAACAGCGCCACCACGCATTTGTTAGCGGAATTCGGCGTAGTTTTTCTGATGTTCTCCATAGGATTGGAGTTTTCGCTGCCTAAGCTGTTGTCTATGCGCAAAGCGGTGTTTGGCTTAGGTATGGCGCAAGTGGTATTGACGACCGGTGTCGCCATGTTGTGTGGTTGGCTGATGGCGGGTTTATTACCGCAGACCTTTGATATAGGTTGGGGCGCATCTTTTGCGTTGGGTGGTGCGTTGTCTATGTCATCCACCGCCATCGTATTAAAGATGCTGACTGAGCGACTAGAGTTGGAGACAGATCATGGTCGTCGCATCACAGGTATTTTGTTATTTCAAGATTTAGCCGTCGTACCTTTACTGATTTTGGCGCCTGCCATTGCCCACCCCGGTGGCGATCTACTACAAACCTTAGGCATTGCTGCACTCAAGGCCGCGCTTGTATTGTTTTTACTGCTCTATCTTGGTCATCATTTATTACGCCGTTGGTTTCGCATCGTAGTGCAACGACGCTCACAAGAATTATTCATGCTTAATCTCTTGCTCATCACCTTGGGTGCAGCATGGATTACTGAAATGGCCGGACTATCACTGGCATTGGGTGCATTTATTGCAGGCATGCTGATCTCGGAAACGGAATATCGACTGCAAGTTGAAGAAGATATCAAACCATTTCGTGATGTGTTACTAGGTTTATTTTTTATCACTATAGGTATGTTGTTGAACATACGCTTAGTGATAGAGAGTTGGCCTATCGTTTTGTTATTGCTCGTGGTGCCTGTTTTATTAAAGTTTGGTTTGATTGCAGTTTTAGCGCGAATGTTTGGCGCTAGTGCAGGGGTAGCTATTCGTACAGCCTTAGGTTTAGCACAAGCAGGTGAGTTTGGTTTTGTATTGTTGAATCAAGCAGGTGGTTTAGATTTGGTTGATCCTGAACTGGTGCAACTCATACTCGCTGCAATGGTGCTATCAATGCTTGCTGCCCCTTTAATTATTGCCAACGCCAATAAAATCGTTCTTAAGCTTTCTAAGAATGAATGGATGTTGCAATCACTTGCGTTAACAGAAATTGCAACGCGCACTATGAGTGAAGAAAAACACATCATCATTGCTGGCTTTGGTCGTAGTGGACAAAGCCTGGCGCGCTTACTCGAAGAAGAAAATATCCCTTATCACGCATTAGATTTAGATCCTGCGCGCGTAGCGGAGGCGCAGAGTGCAGGCGCACGTGTTTCATATGGTGATGCAACCCGACGCGAGAGTTTGATTGCAGCAGGTATACATAGAGCGGCTGCGATCGTGATTACTGTGGCAGATACGCATACTTCGATCAAGATTTTGCATTACGCAAATGAGTTAGAGCCTGCAGTACCTGCAATAGTGCGTAGTGCGCATGAAGATGACATTGATAAATTACGTGCGGGTGGTGCGGATGAAGTGGTGCCTGAAACCATGGAAGGTAGTTTGATGTTGGCATCGCATGCTTTGTTAGTCATGGGCGTGCCCTTGCCGCGTGTGGTGCAACGAGTGCAAGCAGTGCGTAGTGAGCGCTATGCTTCCTTACGTGGTTATTTCCACGGTTTGGGTGATATAGCAGATGATGCTGAACATTTACAAGTGCGCTTACATTCAGTTTTACTCAACGATAAAGCGGCTTCTATCGGAGAGAAGTGTGGAGAGTTGAAGCTCAATACATTCGGTGCTGAAATCACTGCAGTCAGACGTGGCAAAACGCGTATTCCTTTTTCACCAGAAACACAATTAGAAGCTGGTGATGTGGTGGTGGTACGAGGTAATGCATCAGCTATTGAATTAGCGGAAGCGTATTTACTCAAGCATTAAACTTAGTCTTAAATCATACATGTAGCACTGATGTATAAATTTTCTAGATAGATCAATACGAATAAAAATATGGATGTAACAGAACGCATACTTGGCATCATATTGCCGGTGTTTTTTATTATTGCTGCAGGCTATATTTATACACGTTTGCGTGGTGAGGTTGTTAAAACCCATCTTTTTTCAGTCAATCGTCTCTGTGTAGAACTGCTCTCACCGCTACTATTATTTTCTGCACTTGCCGCCAAAGACTTTGATCTAGTAGAGAACTTACCCTTGATGTTGGCAGGCGGTTTGATTGCAATCGGTTCCGCTTGTATCGCATGGCCTGTTGCGCGTTTGTTGGGTTATGACGCGCGTACTTTTGTGCCACCTATGATGTATAACAACTGCGGCAATATGGGTTTGCCACTTGCTGTGCTTGCATTTGGTTCAGTAGGATTGTCGCAAGCCGTTGCTTTATTTGTGGCCTGCAGTTTGGTTTATTTCACACTAGGCATACGGTTACTTGAAAGCGGAAGAGTCGAGGGTAGGCAATCGCATTGGGATATGTTTGCAACGCCTATGATGTTTGCCATGTTAAGTGGCATTGTGTTTGCAGCATGTCGTTGGACCTTACCTACGATTTTATTGCAAGCTTTAAGAATGATAGGTGAGGCAAGTATTCCTCTGATGTTGATAGCATTAGGTGTACGTATGACGGATATGAATTTACGGTCTTGGCGTATAGGTTTGGTGGGCGCGTTGGTATGTCCACTTGCAGGATTAGCGATTGCTATGATGATCGATCCAATCATCTCACTCACATCAGTGCAACGTGGACAGATGTATTTATTTGCTGCATTGCCACCAGCCGTATTTACTTTTATGGTGGCAGAGAGTTATAAGCAAGAACCTGAAAAAGTAGCCGCGATTGTTATGTTGGGTAATTTAGCATCTCTATTGTTTGTACCTTTAGGTTTATGGATGGGGCTTTGAATAAGCCCCATCTACCCAATTTTTTGAATGCGCTTTATTGATTGCGCTTACTAGACTTTCTTTAGTTTCTTCGCATTAGCTAGGATGGTGGATAAATACTTTCCAGTAAAGCTAGCTGAATTTTTAGCGACTTGTTCAGGTGTGCCACTTGCGATAATTTGACCGCCGCCTGCGCCACCCTCTGGCCCCAAATCTACTACCCAATCTGCAGTTTTAATCACATCGAGATTGTGTTCAATGATGACGAGAGTATTGCCTTGATCACGCAAGCGATGTATCACTTTCAATAGCAAAGCAATGTCATGGAAATGCAAACCAGTTGTAGGCTCATCAAGAATATAAAGTGTGCGCCCTGTATCGCGTTTAGAAAGTTCAAGTGAGAGTTTCACTCGTTGTGCTTCGCCGCCCGATAAAGTGGTAGCACTCTGACCTAAGCGTATGTAACCAAGTCCTACATCAAGCAGTGTTTGCAATTTGCGTGCAATCAGTGGCACTGCTTTAAAGAATTCAAACGCATCCTCTACTGTCATGCCTAATACTTCAGTAATGTTTTTACCTTTGTATTGAATTTCTAGTGTTTCACGGTTGTAGCGTTTGCCATGACATACATCACAAGGCACATAGACATCGGGCAGAAAATGCATTTCTACTTTAATGACACCGTCACCCTGACAAGCTTCACAACGTCCACCTTTTACGTTAAAAGAAAAACGGCCTACTGAATAGCCGCGTTCTTTCGCTTGTGGCACAGTAGCAAACAAATCACGAATCGGTGTGAATAAGCCAGTGTAAGTAGCAGGATTAGAACGTGGCGTTCTTCCTATCGGTGCTTGATCGACTGAAATCACTTTATCGAAATGTTCAAGACCCGTTACGTTGTCGTAGTCAGCGGGTTCTGTTTGTGATCCATATAAATGACGTGCGAGCACATGATAAAGCGTGTCATTCACGAGTGTAGATTTGCCCGAACCAGAAACACCGGTAATACAAGTCAGCAAACCAACGGGTAAATTGAACGTGACATTTTTTAAATTATTGCCACGCGCACCAGTCATCACTAATTGTTTTTCAGGGTTATTCGTGTGACGTTTTTCAGGGATGGCAATCGAGAGCGCACCACTTAAATATTGTGCAGTGAGTGACTTGCGACTTTTCATAATGTCAGCCAAGGTACCTTGCGCAATCACTTCGCCACCATGTACACCTGCGCCTAAACCCATATCAATCACATGGTCTGCGCAGCGTATAGCATCTTCATCATGCTCTACGACTAATACGGTATTACCTATGTCACGTAAATGTTTGAGGGTTGCAATCAACCTATCATTGTCACGCTGATGTAAGCCGATCGAAGGCTCATCGAGTACATACATTACACCGGTTAAGCCGGAGCCAATTTGCGAAGCTAATCGTATGCGTTGTGCTTCGCCACCTGAAAGTGTGTCAGCACTGCGATCTAAGGATAAATAATCGAGTCCTACATTATTTAAAAAAGTTAAGCGCGCAACGATTTCTTTAATGATGCGATCTGCAATGGCTTTTTTTGCACCTTTCAATTTTAAGGTTTCAAAAAAATGTAAGGCTTCACGCAAAGGTTTTGCAGCAACTTGGTAAATTGCGCGCTCTTGTGATCCTGTGCCTACTTTAACAAAGCGTGCTTCGACTCGCAGTCGCGCTCCGTGACAAGAAGGACATTCTTTTTCATTGATAAATTTTGCTAATTCTTCTTTAACTGCCATGGAATCAGTTTCGCGATAGCGACGCTGTAAATTTGGTACTACACCTTCAAAGGTGTGTTCACGGATGGCAGTACGACCTCGCTCATTAATATAAGCAAAAGGAATTTTTTCTTTACCTGATCCATACAACACTGCTTGTTGCGATTTTTCAGATAATTTTTCAAACGGAACTTCCACATCAAATTCATAATACTTAGCGAGTGACGACAACATTTGAAAATAAAATTGATTGCGTCTATCCCAGCCTTTTACTGCGCCCGAAGCTAATGAAAGATTAGGGAAGGCGACGATACGTTTAGGATCAAAGAATTCAATATGACCTAGCCCATCACATTCAGGGCAAGCACCCATAGGGTTGTTGAATGAAAATAAACGCGGTTCAAGTTCTTGCAGCGAATAGCCACAAGCTGGACATGCAAATTTATTCGAGAAGATTTGTTCATGCCCGCTATCCATATCCAATGCAATAGCACGACCTTCTGCAAGACGTAATGAAGTCTCAAAACTTTCAGCGAGTCGCTGTTTAATATCGGCTCGTACTTTGACTCTATCGATCACAACATCAATCGTATGCTTTTCAGTTTTTTTGAGTTTGGGTAGTGCTTCAGCTTCAAAGATTTTTGATTTGCCAGTGCCGCTTTGAATGCGAAAACGTACAAAGCCTTGTGCTTGCATCGCTTCAAATAAATCACTGTGCTCACCTTTGCGATTCGCGACAACGGGTGCCAAGATCATCAGCTTAGTATCTTCGGGCATCTCCATTACAGCATCAACCATTTGCGATACTGATTGCGCAGCCAGTGGGCTTTCAGGATGATCAGGACAGTATGGTGTGCCTACACGTGCGAATAGCAAACGCAAATAATCATGAATTTCAGTGACAGTACCTACTGTTGAGCGCGGATTGTGTGAGGTAGCTTTTTGTTCAATAGAAATAGCAGGCGATAAACCTTCAATCATATCGACATCAGGTTTTTCCATGAGCTGCAAAAATTGTCGCGCATAGGCAGAGAGTGACTCCACATAGCGACGTTGTCCTTCTGCATACAAAGTATCAAAAGCGAGTGAAGATTTGCCTGAGCCCGAGAGGCCAGTAATCACAATCAATTTATTGCGCGGTAAGTCCAGACTGATGTTTTTCAGATTATGGGTGCGTGCGCCGCGAATACGAATTTCTTCCATGCTAATGCTTGCCTCGGTTGTGCCTGACTGTTAATGGAGCTTGTCATTAGTAAAGGATTAAACTTTCTTCTTCATGACAAATACTGCCAATTCAATCATGCCGAATTGGTAAAACCCCTGCGTCTTTTAGTGGGGCAACCTGCTACTATAGCGGGTTTTCAAAGATCGCTTTAATCTCTTAGATTAAGTTGTCATTCGTGTTTATTGTCGGCGCTGTCGTCGTAGTCAGCTGGCTTATAATTGCGACCTGCATGAAAAAAATTCTTAAGTCGCAGTCAATCACAGCAAGCTGTTCCGGTTTAACAGGAGAAAAGTATGGCATCGGTTAATAAAGTTATCGTCGTTGGAAATCTCGGGCGTGATCCTGAAACACGCTACATGCCTAGCGGCGACGCCATGACCAACATCGCCGTCGCGACGACGGATAAATGGAAAGACAAAGCAACCGGTGAACAAAAAGAAGCGACAGAATGGCATCGCATTGCTTTCTTTGGCAAGCTGGCTGAAATCGCTGGACAGTATTTGAAAAAAGGTTCGCAGGTCTATGTAGAAGGTAAACTGCGCACGCGTAAGTGGACTGATAAAGACGGTATAGAAAAATATTCAACTGAAATCATTGCAGATAGTTTGCAAATGTTGGGTAGTCGTCAGGGCGGTGGCAGTGCACCTATGGATGAAATCGGATCGTCTGCACCAAAAGCAGGTACGCCGCGTGCCCCTGCAAAGCAAGCTCCGAATATGTCCGAGATGGATGACGATATTCCATTCTAATTTTTGTTGAAATCATCATCCTGCCTTGCAACGTGAGGTAGGATGAATCGCTGCAGTTAACCTAGCATCCATCAAGTGCGATGCTGCTCTCGGTGCGATACCTATGGCACGCCTTCCCAGACTGGTCGTTCCTGGCCAACTTCATCACATCCTTGCTAAAGGCCATAATCAGCAACCTGTTTTTAGGGAACAGGCTGACTATCAAGCATTTCTTCGTTGTTTGAAAGACGCCGCAAATCAGTATGAAGTTGCATTGCATGCCTATGTCTTGCTGCCTGCACGCATACAGCTGCTAGCCACACCTGCTACCGAGCTAGGTTTAGGCAGAATGATGCAAGCCCTAGGCCGTCATTACGTTCCTTACTTCAATGCGCGCCACGCTCGAACAGGCAGTTTGTGGGATGGTCGATTTAGAGCGACGGTGTTGGAGGCATCCCAGTATTTTTTACCCTGTTGCATCATGATGGAATATCAGTCGATCACAGCAGGGTTGAGCGCTGAGTTAGCGAGCTATCCTTGGTCTAGTCATGCGCATCACCTAGGTTTAGAAAAAAATCCTGTGATTACTGACCATCCTGAATACTGGGCTCTGGGAAATACGCCATTTCAGCGCGAAGCTGCCTATAAAACTCTGTCCGAATTTGTGCCGCAAGCCAGTTTGGTGGAGGAAATTGAAACCGCCACCCAAAAAGCTTGGGCCTTGGGATCTGAAGAATTTAAGCGGCAACTGGCTAAATTAACGCCACGTAGACTGTCACCAGTGCCGCGTGGTCGGCCTTCTAAATCGATTAAGTTGCTTAAAGACATCAAAATTAAGTCAGAGTACTAAACTAGCTTCTCTACAAATCAGCCTATAAGCCAAATTCTATTTATTCTGTCCCCAATTAAATTTGCATCATTTGGAAGCTAGATTTAAATAGGTTCAGACCCTATTTATTTTTGATTGATGTACAGCTGCCCTTGCTCTATCCTTCACTGTTCTATTGAAAATGGCTGTGGAGAATTGCGATGCAAGCCCAAGGACTGTACGACCCAAAAAATGAACATGACGCCTGTGGCGTAGGTTTTATAGCGCATATCAAAGGACAGAAAAGTCACTCTATCGTTGAGCAAGGTCTGCTCATTCTGCAAAACTTAGATCACCGCGGTGCTGTAGGTGCAGACAAGTTAATGGGCGATGGCGCCGGCATACTGATACAAATTCCTGATCAGTATTATCGCGATGAAATGGTCAAGCAAGGCGTGCATTTACCGCCACCTGGTGAGTACGGCGTAGGCATGGTGTTCTTACCTAAAGAAAATGCATCGCGTATCGCTTGTGAACAAGAGATAGAACGTGCTGTCCATGCAGAAGGTCAAGTGGTATTGGGTTGGCGTAATGTGCCAGTCAATATGGACATGCCTATGTCGCCAACTGTGCGTGAAAAAGAACCTGTCATACGCCAAATTTTTATCGGTCGTGGTCAGGACATCATGGTCACCGATGCATTAGAGCGCAAACTCTATGTCATACGTAAAGCATCTGGTCATGCGATTCAAGCTTTGAATTTATTACATGGCAAAGAATTTTTTGTGCCTTCCATGTCAGCACGTACAGTGGTCTATAAAGGCTTGTTATTAGCAGATCAAGTCGGTGTCTATTACCGCGATTTGCAAGATCCAAAATGTGTCTCTGCATTGGCACTAGTACATCAACGTTTTTCAACCAACACCTTCCCTGAATGGCCGCTCGCCCATCCTTATCGCTTAATCGCGCATAACGGAGAGATCAATACCGTTGAAGGTAATTTCAATTGGATGCGAGCGCGTGAAGGCGTGATGAAATCTGCGGTGTTAGGTGAAGACTTACAAAAATTATTCCCCCTGATTTATGAAGGTCAATCAGACACAGCGTGTTTTGATAATGCACTCGAATTACTCGTCATGGCTGGTTATCCCATTGCCCAAGCTATGATGATGATGATTCCAGAAGCTTGGGAAAATCACACACTGATGGATAACAATCGTCGTGCATTCTATGAATATCATGCAGCGATGATGGAGCCATGGGATGGTCCTGCTGCGATGGCATTCACTGATGGTCGTCACATAGGCGGTACCTTAGATAGAAATGGTTTGCGTCCAGCACGTTACATCGTTACCGATGATGATTTAGTTGTGATGGCTTCTGAGTCAGGTGTATTGCCTATTCCTGAATCAAAAATTATTCAAAAATGGCGCCTACAACCAGGCAAAATGTTTTTGATTGACCTCGATGCAGGTCGCATCATCGACGATAAAGAATTAAAAGATACCTTCGCAAATGCTAAGCCATACAAACAATGGATTGATTCTGTCCGCGTTAAATTGGATGAGCTGAAATCAACAGAAGAGCATCAAGACAGCAAAATTCCTCTGTTAGATAGACAGCAAGCATTTGGTTATACCCAAGAAGATTTGAAATTCCTCATGTCGCCTATGGCAGCTAATGCAGAAGAGGCGACAGGTTCGATGGGTAATGACTCGCCATTGGCAGTCATGTCGAATAAAAATAAAACGCTCTACAACTATTTCAAACAATTATTTGCACAAGTAACGAATCCGCCGATTGATCCGATTCGTGAAGCAATGGTGATGTCCTTAGTTTCTTTTATTGGTCCTAAGCCTAATCTGCTTGATACCAACAACATTAATCCTCCAATGCGTTTAGAAGTGTCGCAGCCCATACTTGATTACAAAGATATGACTCGACTGCGTAACATAGGTGATCACACTGGCGGAAAATTCCGCTCCTTCGAATTAGATATTTGTTATCCCACAGCTTGGGGCAAAGAAGGTGTAGAAGCACGCCTTGCATCATTGTGTGCGCAAGCTGTCGATGCAGTGAAATCTGGCCATAATATTTTAATTATTTCTGATCGTAAGATAGATGCAAACAATGTTGCTATCCCGGCTTTGTTAGCAACCTCAGCGATTCATCAACATTTAGTTGGTCGTGGTTTGCGTACTTCTGCAGGTCTGGTTGTGGAAACTGGTTCAGCACGTGAAACCCATCACTTCGCTTTATTAGCGGGCTATGGAGCAGAAGCGATTCATCCTTACTTGGCGATGGATACCTTGGCAGATATGGCTAAAGGATTGCCAGGAGATTTATCGCCAGAGAAAGCAATTTATAACTTCCAAAAAGCAGTCGGAAAAGGCTTGTTGAAAGTGTTTTCTAAGATGGGTATTTCCACATACATGTCTTACTGTGGTGCCCAAATCTTTGAAGCGATAGGTTTGAATAAAGGTTTGATCGAGCAATATTTCAAAGGCACTGCATCTAATGTTGAAGGCATAGGTGTATTTGAAGTCGCAGAAGAAGCATTACGTTTACATCATTTAGCTTTTAGTGCTGATCCAGTCTTAGCGCATGCATTAGATGCAGGTGGTGAATATGCTTATCGTGTGCGTGGTGAAGACCATATGTGGACACCTGATGCGATTGCAAAGTTACAGCATTCCACCCGTGCGAATAACTTCAATACGTATAAAGAATATGCGCAGATCATTAATGATCAATCTAAGCGTCATATGACTTTGCGAGGTTTATTTGAATTTAAAATCGATCCATCTAAAGCCATTTCTTTGGATGAAGTTGAATCAGCCAAAGAAATCGTCAAGCGTTTTGCTACCGGTGCGATGTCACTTGGCTCTATTTCTACTGAAGCGCATGCAACCTTAGCGATCGCGATGAATCGTATCGGTGGTAAGTCGAATACCGGTGAAGGTGGTGAAGATGAAAATCGCTATCGCAATGAACTGCGTGGCATTCCTATAAAAAAAGGTGACACGCTGGCTTCCATCATTGGTAAGGATCGCGTAGAAGTTGATTTACCTTTGCAAGATGGCGATTCACTGCGCTCGAAAATCAAACAAGTGGCGTCAGGTCGTTTTGGTGTGACCACCGAGTACCTCACATCAGCTGAGCAAATTCAAATCAAAATGGCGCAGGGTGCAAAGCCTGGTGAAGGTGGTCAGCTTCCAGGTCATAAAGTCTCTGAGTACATTGCTAAATTGCGTTTCTCCGTGCCGGGTGTGGGATTAATTTCACCGCCACCGCATCATGATATTTATTCGATTGAAGACTTAGCGCAGTTAATTCACGATTTAAAGAATGCTAATCCTACTGCTTCGATTTCAGTCAAGCTCGTATCGGAAGTGGGTGTTGGTACAGTTGCAGCTGGTGTAGCGAAAGCGAAAGCGGATCATGTTGTGATCGCAGGTCATGATGGCGGTACGGGTGCGTCCCCTCTGTCATCTGTTAAGCATGCAGGCTCTCCATGGGAATTAGGTTTGGCAGAGACACAGCAAACTTTAGTGTTGAATCGTTTGCGTAGTCGTATTCGTGTGCAAACAGATGGTCAGATTAAAACCGGCCGTGATGTCGTGATTGCTGCTTTGTTAGGTGCAGATGAATTAGGTTTTTCAACCGCTCCGCTCGTCGTAGAAGGTTGCATCATGATGCGTAAGTGTCATTTGAATACCTGCCCAGTTGGAGTAGCGACGCAAGATCCTTTATTGCGTGCGAAGTTCCAAGGTAAGCCTGAGCATGTCGTGAACTATTTCTTCTTTGTGGCGGAAGAAGCACGTCAAATCATGGCGCAGTTAGGTATTAAAACATTCAATGAATTGATAGGCCGTACTGATTTGCTCGATAAATCAAAAGCTATCACGCATTGGAAAGCACAAGGTCTGGATTTTAGTAAGATTTTCTATCAACCGAATGTACCTGCGTCTGAACCACGCTATCAGGTAGAGACGCAAGATCATGGTTTAGAAAAAGCGCTAGATCATAAGTTAATCGCGCAAGCAAAACCTGCAATTGATAGAGGTGAAAAAGTCTCTTTCATTTCACCAGTAAAGAATTTAAATCGCACGGTAGGCGCGATGTTGTCGGGTGAAGTGGCGAAAAAATATGGTCATGAAGGTTTGCCAGATGACACCATACATATTCAGTTACAAGGTACTGCAGGACAATCATGTGGTGCATTTTTAGCGCATGGTGTGACGTTAGACCTAGTCGGTGAAGGCAATGACTATGTAGGCAAGGGATTGTCAGGTGGTCGCATTATTGTGCGTCCTAATACAGAGTTCCGTGGCCGTGCATTTGAAAACATCATCATCGGTAACACCGTGTTGTATGGTGCGATTGCAGGTGAAGCTTTCTTCAATGGTGTAGCAGGCGAACGTTTTGCTGTGCGTAATTCAGGCGCGATCACTGTGGTTGAAGGCACTGGCGATCATGGTTGTGAATATATGACTGGTGGCACGGTAGTGGTACTGGGTGCGACGGGTCGTAATTTTGCAGCAGGTATGTCAGGTGGTATTGCTTATATCTATGATGAAGATGGCAGCTTTGCGCATAAATGTAATCTCTCTATGGTTACATTAGAAAGTGTGTTGAGTGTTGCTGATCAAGAAAGCAAACTCGATAAATCTATTTGGCATAGCTTGAAACGCAATGGCGAAGTTGAGGCGGATGAAGCGATTGTCAAAGGTTTGATAGAGCGTCATTTCAAACACACTGGCAGTACGCGTGCACGTAATCTCTTAGATGACTGGACGAATGCGCGTAGCAAATTCGTCAAAGTATTTCCATCTGAGTACAAGCGTGCTCTAGGTGAAATGCATGCAGCGAAAACTGTTAAAGCAAAAGAAAAAGCACTAGCTTAATGATGTCATAGTTGATCGGTGATGCTATGTGTCACCGATAATTTTCTACACAAAATATTGTGAGTAAAAAATGGGAAAAGTAACTGGTTTTATGGAATTTAAACGCTTGCAAGAAGCAAGCGAAGCACCTCAGGCGCGCAAAAAACATTACAAAGAATTTCAATTGCATTTGTCTGATGCAGATGCAAAAACGCAGGGTGCGCGTTGCATGGACTGCGGCATTCCTTTTTGTAATACGGGCTGTCCAGTCAACAACATCATCCCTGATTGGAATGATCTTGTTTATCACGGCAATTATGAAGAAGCTCTAGAGACACTGCATTCAACGAATAATTTCCCTGAGTTCACTGGTCGTATTTGTCCAGCGCCTTGTGAAACTGCATGTACTTTGGGCATTAATGATGATCCAGTCGGTATTAAATCTATCGAGCATTTCATCATCGATAAAGGTTGGGAAAATGGTTGGGTAAAACCATTACCCGCAGCAGCAAAAACAGGTAAGAAAGTAGCTGTGGTGGGTTCTGGTCCAGCTGGTATGGCAGCAGCACAGCAATTGGCACGTGTTGGTCATGCAGTGACAGTATTTGAAAAAAATGATCGTGTAGGTGGTTTGCTTCGCTATGGCATTCCAGATTTTAAAATGGAAAAAATACACATCGATCGTCGTGTAGAACAAATGCAAGCAGAAGGTGTGACTTTTCGTACCGGTGTATTAGTCGGTAAGGATTACCCAGCAGAGATTTTAAATCTAGCCAAAGAAACGATTTCACCTGAACAGTTGAATAAAGAGTTTGATGCAGTGGTGATTGCAGGTGGTGCTGAAGTGCCGCGTGACTTACCGGTGCCAGGTCGTGAATTACAAGGCGTGCACTATGCAATGGAATTTCTGCCACTGCAAAATAAAGTCAATGCGGGTGATAAAGTAAAAGAGCAAATCATGGCCACAGCAAAGCATGTGGTGGTGATTGGTGGTGGTGATACAGGTTCTGATTGTGTTGGTACATCAAATCGACACGGCGCTACATCAGTGACGCAATTTGAACTCTTGCCTCAGCCGCCAGAAGAAGAAAATAAACCTATGGTTTGGCCTTACTGGCCAACCAAGATGCGTACTTCTTCTTCACATGAAGAAGGTTGTGAACGTGATTGGGCAGTAGCGACCAAACGCTTAGAAGGTAAAAACGGAAAAGTTGAAAAACTGATTGCTGCGCGTTTAGAGTGGAAAGACGGCAAGATGACAGAAGTGCCAAATTCTGAATTTGAGATGAAAGCAGATTTAGTTTTATTGGCGATGGGCTTTGTCTCACCGGTAGCGACAATATTAGATGCGTTTGGTGTTGAAAAAGATGCGCGTGGCAATGCACGTGCTAGTACGGATGGCGAGGGCTGCTATCACACTTCACAAGCAAAAGTATTTGCTGCTGGTGATGTACGTCGAGGTCAGTCTTTAGTTGTGTGGGCTATACGTGAAGGACGTCAATGTGCACGTGCAGTCGATGAATTTTTAATGGGTTCATCTGTATTGCCGCGTTAGTTCACGCCCTGTAGTTAAACATTGCGTGTCATGCAACTGTAATTAATGAAATAGCCAGCGAATGCTGGCTATTTTCATTATTACAAGTTCTCACTCTCAATAGCGTAATTGCGGCCAGAAAATAGGGCGGCATGCATTACAATTGCAATAATCATTTTTGCTTTGGCTCCCTTGTGTCTCCTCTTGTAGAAATTCGCAGCTTGCAATTTGCCTATGGCGACAGACCTTTGTTGTCTGGATTGGATATGGTTTTCCCGCGCGGACAAATCATTGCAGTCATGGGAGGCTCGGGTTCAGGTAAGACCACGGTGTTGCGTTTAATTGGTGGTCAGTTGCGTGCTCAATCTGGCGATGTGATTGTGGATGGTAAAGAAGTCGCTGCGTTGTCTCTGAGTGATTTATACGTAATGCGTCGCAAAATGGGTATGTTGTTTCAGCACGGCGCCTTATTCACAGATTTAACGGTATTTGAGAATGTTGCTTTCCCTTTGCGCGAACATACTAATTTATCTGAGTCTATGCTGCATGATTTAGTGCTGTTGAAATTACATGCAGTGGGTTTATCGAATGCGGCATATCTCAAGCCGGCAGAAATTTCTGGTGGTATGGCGCGACGTGTTGCATTAGCTCGTGCAATTGCCTTAGATCCGCAACTGATTATGTATGACGAACCTTTTGCAGGACTAGATCCCATCTCTATGGGTGTGACCGCGAATTTAATTCGTAAACTCAATGATGCATTAGGTTCTACATCAATTCTTGTTTCACATGATGTGCATGAATCATTTTTGATTGCAGATTATGTTTATTTTCTTTCGCAAGGTCGCATCGTAGCGCATGGCACGCCAGATCAAATGCGGGAATCGAGTGATCCTTACGTCACTCAATTTGTGAATGCACAAGCTGATGGTCCTGTGCCGTTTCATTATCCTGGTCGTTCTCTTGCTGAGCAGTTAGGTTTGTCGGAGCATGCTAAATGATGCAGACACTGACAAAGGCATTGGCGAAGTTGGGTGCGTTGGTGAGAATCATGCTCATAAATTTAGGGGCTGCTACCCGTACTTTTGTGACTTTATTAGCAGGATCGGGAGCTTTATTACGTCGCCCGCGTTTAGTAACGGATCAAATTCATTTCATTGGTAATTACTCTTTAGTGATTATTGCGGTATCAGGATTATTTGTTGGTTTCGTACTTGGATTACAAGGCTATTACACACTGAATAAATATGGCTCTGAGCAAGCCTTAGGTTTATTGGTAGCGTTATCACTAACCCGTGAATTAGGGCCTGTAGTAACGGCATTATTGTTTGCAGGTCGTGCTGGTACATCATTGACTGCAGAGATAGGTTTGATGAAAGCAGGAGAGCAATTAGCTGCAATGGAAATGATGGCAGTTGATCCTTTGCATAGAATTTTAGCGCCACGTTTTTGGGCAGGTGTGATTGCGATGCCTGTATTAGCAGCGATTTTTAGCGCTGTCGGTATTTTTGGTGGTTACATTGTAGGAGTAGGATTAATTGGTGTTGATGAAGGCGCCTTCTGGTCGCAAATGCAAGGCGGTGTAGATGTATGGAGTGATGTAGCCAATGGTGTGTTGAAAAGCTGTGTGTTTGGTGTGGCAGTCACTTTCATCGCTTTGTATCAAGGCTATTGTGCAGCGCCGACTCCTGAAGGTGTAGCGCGTGCGACTACCCGAACTGTAGTTATAGGATCTTTAGTTGTTTTATGGTGTGATTTCTTACTCACGGCACTGATGTTTTCTTAGTGCGGAGAGTGTGGTTTACCGAGGAATAAAGTATGCAACGCAAATCTCTCGATGTCTGGGTTGGCTTATTCGTAGTGCTAGGTGCACTGGCGCTAATGTTTCTTGCTTTAAGAGCAGGGAACATGAGTTCTATGAACTTCGGTTCTAGCTATACCGTAACAGCAAATTTCGATAATATCGGTGGACTTAAACCACGTGCGCCTATCAAGAGTGCGGGTGTGGTAGTGGGTCGGGTTGAGAGCATAGGCTTTAATGATAAAAAATTTCAAGCGCAGGTCATCATGCGTTTGCAGTCTGAGTATCAATTTCCAAAAGACTCTTCCGCTAAAATTTTAACCTCAGGTCTTTTGGGTGAGCAATACATAGGGCTAGAACCCGGTGGGGATGTGAAGAATTTTGCACAAGGCGATCGTATTAAGAGTACGCAGTCAGCGATTGTTCTTGAAAATCTGATTAGCCAATTTTTATTTAGTAAAGCAGCAGAAACAAATGGCAAGGAAGAAAAATAGTTATGAAAATAAAAAAACTCAGTCGTAGCTTAAGCATGATCTTAATCGCGACCTGCTTTACAGGGTGTGCAGTCGTCATGCCGCCGAATGCAGGTCAAGATCCTCGTGATCCTTATGAGCGTTACAACCGCTCTATGTTTAGCTTTAATCAAGAGTTAGACAAAAAAGTACTCAAGCCAGTTGCTAACACTTATGTGGATTACACGCCTGATTTTTTACAGACGGTGATTGGTAATTTTTTCTCTAATATCGGTGATGTATGGACCGCAGCAAATAATTTCTTGCAGGGTAAGCCGCTTGATGGCACCACCGATGCAATGCGTGTTGTATTTAACTCGACCATAGGTCTGGCAGGTCTACTAGATATTGCCACCCCAGCAGGTTTGCCTAAACACGAAGAAGATTTCGGACAAACCTTAGCCGTATGGGGTGTTAAATCGGGTCCCTATGTAGTCTTGCCAGTATTTGGATCAAGCACGTTGCGCGATGCATCTGCCAAGCCAGTCGATTGGGCCGGCGATCCATTAAGCTACGTGGATAACATAAGCGCGCGTAATTCAGGAAGAGCGATACGCATTATTGATGATCGTGCAGCTTTATTGGGCGCATCTAAGCTCATGGAAGGTGCTGCCCTCGATCCGTATGAATTCATGCGTGATGCTTATTTGCAGCGTCGTGCAAGCCGAATTAATGATTATCAGTAAAGCCATCGTTTGATTTTACTGGGTGTGGCGTAAACTCGATATCTGCGGAGTTAGTAGGTAAGACGCTACTGTTTGATATGATGCGTCTAAACATGCCAATTTCGCTTCTAGTATGTATAGCGAAACGATTAACCAAAACCGACACATCCCCAGATCATGACAATCAGTAGACTTTTTTTCATTCTTGCGTTCAGCCTAAGTGTGTCAACTGCGCACGCAAATCAGCCGCAGATGGAAGCGCCTGATGTCTTGATTAAGCGCATTAGCCAAGAAATTTTGGATCTCGCTAAGACCGATAAAAGAGTGCAGTCTGGGGATCAGGATCGCATTATGGAAGTGGTGCAAACGCGCATTATTCCGTATGTGAATTTTCAACGTATGACAGCCATGGCAGCCGGACGCTTTTGGCGTGAAGCCACCCCAGATCAACAAGCTGCGTTGATCAAAGAATTCAGAACCTTACTGATTTACACTTATTCAGGTGCAATTTCCCAAGTCCGTAATCAAAAATTAGAATTTAAGCCCATGCGGGCAGCGCCGGATGATGATGAAGTTGAAGTCAGAACTATGGTGTTACAAGCACGCGGTGAACCGATACAGCTTAATTATCGACTTGAGAAGACTGCAGCTGGTTGGAAGATCTTTGATGTCAATATACTAGGAGCTTGGCTAGTTGAGACCTACAAAGGTAGTTTTTCAACTGAGATAGGTAGCGGCGGTATTGATGGTTTAATCAAAGTACTTGCCGAGCGTAATAAGCGTTTAGCTGCAGTACCGGTAAAACCACCCAAAAACTAAACGCATTCCACAAAGCTTAAGATCAGCATGGCATTCGCCCCTCACTCCCTCACGATGTCTGATGCAAATTCTGCACTTGCACAGGGTTGTGCTGCCATTCTTGCGGGAGAATCTCAGATTGACCTGAGTCAGTTATCAGGTGCTGATTCAAGTGCTGTTGCGGCTTTACTGGCTTGGCAGCGCTTAGCTCAGGGTGCAGGAAAAACCATTGCTTTTCTTGGCGCCTCTGCCTCTTTGAAAAGTCTGGCTAAGCTATATGGCGTGGATGACTTACTGTTTGCCTGAGTTCTTCTTCCTTTCCCTTTCATCTTGCTACTAGTGACGCTGCTGAATCAGCGAAATCACCTATAATCAACGACTTTGGCGCCTTCACAACATAGGCGCTTATCTTTTTTCACTTCACATGTCTGCCATACAAATACGCAATGTTAAAAAGCGCTTTGGTTCCTTACAGGCGCTAGGCGATGTGTCGCTAGACATTCAGCAAGGTGAATTCTTTGGTCTGCTCGGCCCCAACGGTGCAGGTAAGACCACACTAATTTCAATTATTGCGGGCTTATCACGCGCTGATTCTGGTTCAGTCAGCATTCAAGGTCATGATGTTGTTACTGATTATCGTCAAGCGCGCAGACTGCTAGGTGTGGTGCCGCAAGAGCTAGTGTTTGATCCCTTCTTCACAGTACGTGAAACCTTGCGTATGCAGTCAGGTTATTTTGGTTTGCATAACAATGACGCTTGGATCGATGAAGTTATGCACCATCTCGATCTTACGGGTAAAGCAGACA
This sequence comes from Bordetella parapertussis, assembly GCA_945883145.1. Classification (GTDB taxonomy): domain Bacteria; phylum Pseudomonadota; class Gammaproteobacteria; order Burkholderiales; family Burkholderiaceae_D; genus Pernthalerella. The sequence continues at coordinate 20,347 of CAMCXB010000010.1, forward strand.
GCAATATGCGTTCACTATCGGGCGGCATGAAACGCCGTGTTTTAGTCGCGCAAGCACTGGTGCATAAACCACCTGTGATCATGTTGGATGAGCCTACTGCTGGTGTCGATGTGGAATTACGTCAGACGCTATGGAAATTTATTGCGCGTTTAAATCGCGAAGGACATACGGTGGTATTGACCACGCATTATCTGGAAGAAGCACAGGCATTATGTAATCGCATTGCCATGCTTAAGCTAGGAAAAGTGGTGGCACTTGATTCAACGGCAGCATTGATTAAACGTATTTCAGGTTCGCAGTTAGTAGTCAAACTGGCTGAAGGAACTTTGCCCGCAAGTTTGCATGCTTTGTTGTCACATCCAGATGAAGTGAATGTGGAAAAAAAATATACCTTAAGAGTGACGGATCCTGCAGAAGTAGAATCTATTCTTGCTCGTCTGCGTGAAGCAAATTTAAAGATAGAAGACATGCAATTGCATCAGGCCGATTTGGAAGATGTATTCATTCAAATCATGGATGGTGGAAAATGACCGGATTCAATACCTTATTTTATAAAGAGATCCTGCGCTTTTGGAAGGTGGCTACGCAAACACTCACAGCACCGATTGTAACTGCCATGTTGTATTTGCTGATCTTTGGTCATGTACTTGAAGAGCATGTACAAGTTTTTCCTGGCGTGTCTTACACAGGCTTTTTAGTACCGGGTTTGGTGATGATGAGTGTGTTGCAAAATTCTTTTGCTAACTCTTCGTCCTCTTTAATTCAATCTAAGATCACAGGTAATTTAGTCTTCATCTTACTGACGCCCTTATCACATTGGGAAATGTTCGGCGCCTATGTGCTGGCAGCGATGGTGCGAGGCTTGGCTGTTGGTGCAGGAGTTTTTCTCATCACCGTGTGGTTTGCTAAACTTTCTTTCGTAGCGCCGATTTGGATATTGCTGTTTGCTTTATTGGGTGCAGCCATACTGGCTACCATGGGTTTGTTAGCAGGAATCTGGGCTGAGAAATTTGATCAGTTAGCAGCATTTCAAAATTTTCTGATTGTGCCGGCGACTTTTTTGGCAGGTGTTTTTTATTCGGTGCATACCTTACCGCCATTTTGGCAAGCTATCTCTCATGTGAATCCATTCTTTTATATGATTGATGGTTTTCGTTATGGCTTCTTTGGACATTCCGATGTGCCGCCTTACACAAGCTTTGCAATCGTCAGTTTATTTTTTCTCATAGTTGCGACGATAGCAGTTAGCTTGTTGAAGTCGGGTTATAAATTACGACATTAAAATGTCATCAACTAAGTCACATAACTAAAATTTTTTGATAAAGATTTCATCATGTTTCCAACTCCTGAACTGATTCATCAATACATATCCGACAAACTTGAATGTACCCATCTTGAAGTTGAAGGCGATGGTCAGCATTTCACCGCTTTGATTGTCTCGAATGCATTTGCAGGCAAGCGATTAATTCAACGTCATCAGTTGGTGTATGCGGCTTTAGGCGATCGTATGCGTGAAGAGATTCATGCGCTCTCCATGAAAACATTGACGCCTGAAGAATATCAAAGCTAATGGATAAGTTGCTGATTAATGGTGGGAAACACCTAACTGGTGAAGTCACGATAGCGGGCGCAAAGAATGCGGCCTTACCTATTTTATGTGCTAGTTTATTAACAGCCGACACACTCCATCTTTCTAATGTGCCGCGCTTGCAAGATGTAGCAACGATGGAAAAGCTGCTACGTCAAATGGGCTTGTCCATAGAAAAAAATGGTGAAGTACTCTCCTTGAGTGGACGCGACATTAATAAACCTGAAGCCCCGTATGAGATGGTGAAAACCATGCGTGCTTCGATTTTAGTATTAGGTCCTTTAGTAGCGCGCTTTGGTGAAGCAAAAGTGTCTTTGCCTGGTGGTTGTGCAATTGGTTCACGTCCGGTCGATCAACATATCAAAGGCTTGCAAGCCATGGGCGCGGAAATCAAAATCGAAGGCGGTTACATTTATGCGCGCGCAAAAAAACTCAAAGGCACGCGTATCGTCACTGACATGATTACCGTCACCGGTACAGAAAATCTCTTGATGGCAGCCGTGCTAGCAGATGGTGATACTGTGTTGGAGAATGCAGCGCGCGAACCTGAGGTAGGCGATCTTGCGCAATTGTTAGTTGCAATGGGTGCGCAGATTGAAGGAATAGGAACAGATAGATTATTGATTCATGGTGTGCCAGCATTACATGGTGCATCGCATGCTGTGATTGCAGACAGAATAGAAACCGGTACCTTCTTATGTGCTGTTGCAGCTACAGGTGGTGATGTTGTGTTGCGTGGTGTGCGTCATGACATACTCGATGTGGTCATCGATAAATTGCGTGAAGCAGGTGCAGTGGTGACAATGAATGAAGATAGCATGCGTGTGCAAATGTCAGCGCGTGCTAAGCCAGTGAGTTTTCGTACAACCGAATACCCTGGCTTTCCGACTGATATGCAAGCGCAATTTATGGCGTTGAACTGTCTGGCGGATGGTAATAGCCATGTGACAGAAACTATTTTTGAAAATCGCTACATGCATGTGCAAGAACTAAATCGTCTTGGAGCTGCTATTGAGATTGATGGTCACACTGCGATGATTCAAGGTGTGCCGACTTTGATTGGCGCGCCAGTGATGGCAACTGACTTACGTGCTTCTGCTTCACTCGTGATTGCTGGCTTAGCTGCGCAAGGTGAAACACTGATAGATCGTATTTATCATCTGGATCGTGGTTACGATCGTATGGAAGTGAAATTGTCTGAGCTTGGCGCTGATATAAAAAGAATTAAGTAATGGATAAAAAACTTACGCTCGCCTTATCAAAAGGCCGCATCTTTGAAGAGACCATGCCCTTGTTACAAGCGGCGGGGTTGATTGTGGCTGAAGATCCTGAGAAATCACGCAAATTAATTTTGCCGACCAATGATCCTGATGTGCAGGTCATCATCGTGCGTGCTTCTGATGTGCCGACTTATGTGCAATATGGCGCTGCAGATTTTGGTGTGGCGGGAAAAGATGTATTGCTTGAGCACGGTGGTGAAGGGCTGTATCAACCTATCGATTTAGATATTGCTAAATGTCGTATGTCGGTTGCGGTACATGCAGATTTTGATTATGACTTTGCAGTACGTCAGGGTGCACGTTTGCGTGTTGCGACTAAATATCTACAAGTGGCAAGACAGCACTTTGCAGCTAAAGGCGTGCACGTGGATTTAATTAAACTCTATGGTTCTATGGAGTTGGGTCCATTAGTAGGCTTGTCTGATGCGATTGTAGATTTAGTGAGCACTGGTAGCACACTGCGTGCAAACAACTTAGTCGAAGTCGAACACATCATGGATATTTCTGCGCGCTTGGTGGTCAATCGTGCAGCATTAAAACTCAAGCGTGAAAAGCTACAACCTATTTTAGAAGCCTTTAGTAAAGCCTCTAAAAAGGCTACTCTTTAAACAGCGTAAATCAAGTCTTCATTACTTATGTCACTACGTATACGCAAACTCGATTCCACTCAGTCTGATTTTCAGCAAGCACTGATGACGGTGCTTGCCTTTGAAGCGAGTGAAGATGAAGCGATAGATCGTGCTGCAGCAACTATTTTGGCGGATGTAAAACAACGCAAAGATGCTGCGGTACTTGATTACACGAAAAAATTTGATCGTCTTGCAGTCAGCAGCATGGTTGAATTAGAGGTGTCGCAAGATGAATTGCAACAAGCATTACATGGATTAAATGTTGAACGTCGTGCTGCGCTACAAGTAGCTGCTGATCGAGTGCGTATTTATCACGAGCGACAAAAACAAGAATGTGGTTCTGATGGCTTTACATTTACTGAAGCGGACGGCACGGTATTGGGTCAGAAAGTCACGCCACTCGATAAAGTAGGCATCTATGTGCCAGGGGGTAAAGCAGCCTATCCCTCTTCTGTGTTGATGAATGCCATACCTGCAAAAGTCGCAGGTGTGGGGCAGATCATCATGGTGGTGCCTACACCGGATGGTGTGAAAAATCCTTTGGTGTTAGCAGCGGCTGCCATCGCCGGTGTAGATAAAGTGTTTACTATCGGCGGTGCACAAGCAGTTGGTGCGCTTGCACACGGCACTGAAAGCATTCCACAGGTTGACAAGATTGTTGGGCCTGGTAATGCCTACGTTGCAGCTGCTAAGCGCAGAGTATTTGGTACGGTGGGCATTGATATGATTGCCGGCCCATCTGAAATCCTAGTGATTGCAGATGGTACTACGGATCCTGATTGGTTGGCTATGGATTTATTTTCGCAAGCCGAACATGATGAATTAGCACAATCGATTTTGCTGTGTCCTGATGCTGCTTATATAGAGCGTGTACTGCAAAGTATGAATACGCTATTAGAAACAATGCCACGCAAAGATGTCATACGTACTTCTCTTACCAATCGTGGTGCGCTCATAAAAGTGCGTGACATGGAAGAGGCTTGTGAGATTGCAAACATCATCGCAGCAGAGCATTTAGAAATTTCTGCACACGATCCTGTGCAATGGGCAAACAAGATACGTCATGCGGGTGCGATGTTCTTGGGACGTTATTCTTCAGAATCATTGGGTGATTATTGCGCTGGTCCAAATCATGTATTGCCCACTTCGCGCACTGCGCGTTTTTCTTCGCCGTTGGGTGTGTATGATTTTCAAAAACGCTCTTCTATTATTCATGTCAGTGAAACTGGTGCGCATGTCTTAGGTAAGGTGGCAGCCGAACTTGCTTATGGCGAGGGATTGCAAGCCCATGCTCGTTCTGCAGAATATAGACTCAAAAAATAATTTAATTCACATGGCGCTTAAGCCTAGTCCACTCATTCTCATGCCATGTCTCTGATTGAAAATATTATTCGTAGTGATGTGCTTGCACTTGCTGCTTATCACGTGCAAGATGCAGCGGGCTACGTCAAATTAGATGCAATGGAAAACCCGTACACTCTACCGCCGCATTTACAGCAGGCACTGGGTGAGCGTTTGGGAAAAGCAGCATTGAATCGTTATCCCGTCCCAACTTATAGCGCTTTAAAACAAGCTATTTGTAGCAAACTCGGTGTGCCGGCTGGGTATGACATTGTGCTCGGCAATGGGTCGGATGAATTAATTTCTATGGTGTCGGTGGCCTGTGCCAAGGCAGGTGCAAAAGTGCTCGCGCCGGTGCCGGGTTTTGTGATGTATGCCATGTCTGCACAGCTAGCAGGTTGTGAGTTTGTGGGTGTGCCATTCAAAGAAGATTTTTCGCTTGATCTGCCCGCCATGTTGGAAGCAATTCGTCTCCACAAACCCGCTATTACTTATCTGGCTTATCCCAATAATCCGACTGGCACCTTGTTTGATGTCTCGGCGATAGAAACTATATTGCGTGCCGTTGGTGATCAGGGTGTGGTGATTGTGGATGAGGCTTATCAGCCTTTTGCTGAAACCAGTTTCATGCCGCGTTTACCAGAGTTTCCTAATTTAATCGTTATGCGTACGGTTTCTAAATTGGGACTGGCTGGCATACGTTTAGGTTATATGGCGGCTTCGCAAGCATTACTTGCAGAGTTTGATAAAGTGCGTCCACCCTATAACGTGAATGTTTTAACTCAGACCACAGCAGAATTTTTACTCGAGCATGTCGATGTACTGGATCAACAAGCAGTAAAAATTAGGCAAGAGCGAGAGCGACTGTCAGCAGTTTTGGCTTCGTGGTCGGGGGTGCAAGTGATCCCTTCTTTTGCAAATTTTCTGCTAATACGCATTACTACTCCAGACCTTACTGGAAGCGCAGTTTTTGAAAGACTGCTCGCGCAAAAGGTATTGGTTAAAAATGTCGGTAAAATGCACCCATTACTGGCGAATTGCTTACGGATTACCGTGAGTACACCAGCCGAAAACGCCTTATTTGAATCCGCATTAAAAATGAGCCTACAGCCCTGAATTGACTATTACCTATGTCCACAAACCGCACAGCAGAAGTCGTTCGTAATACCGGTGAAACGCAAATTCGCGTTGCCATCAATATGGATGGCACTGGCCAGCAAAAGCTCGCAACCGGTGTGCCTTTTTTAGATCATATGTTGGATCAAATTGCGCGACATGGTTTAATCGATCTTGATATCGAAGCCAAAGGCGATTTACATATTGATGCCCATCACACGGTTGAAGACGTAGGTATCACTTTAGGACAAGCATTTGCGAAAGCAATTGGCGATAAAAAAGGCATACGTCGTTATGGTCATGCCTATGTCCCATTGGATGAAGCCTTGTCACGTGTCGTAGTAGATTTTTCGGGTCGACCTGGGTTGGAATTTCATGTACCGTTTAAGCGCTCCATGATTGGCTCTTTTGATGTCGATCTCACGCATGAGTTTTTTCAGGGCTTTGTAAATCACGCCTTAGTCACATTGCATATTGATAATTTGCGCGGTGAGAATGCGCATCATCAATGTGAAACCGTATTTAAAGCGTTTGGTCGTGCGCTCCGTATGGCAGCAGAAATTGATGCTCGAGCAGGGGGTACTATTCCTTCAACCAAAGGTAGTCTCTGATTCACAACCTGTTACGCTGCAAGCCTGCGCGGATCGATTTATATTCTTATGAATAAAATTGTGGTGGTTGATTACGGCATGGGGAATTTGCGCTCAGTTGCGCAAGCGCTCAAGCATGTAGCCCCAGAAGCAGAAGTGACTATTTCTGGTGATCCAGAAGCGATTCGAGCTGCAGATAGAATCGTCTTGCCAGGACAGGGTGCTATGCCAGATTGCATGCGATCATTAAAGGCATCCGGCGTCTTGGAAGCAGTCAATGAGGCGGTACAACATAAGCCGTTGTTTGGTGTTTGTGTCGGCGAACAAATGCTGTTTGATCGTAGCGATGAAGGCGATGCACATTGTCTAGGTCTTATGCCAGGTAAGGTAGTGCGGTTTTCTTTAGAGGGACAATTGCAGGCAGATGGTTCGCGGTTTAAAGTGCCGCAAATGGGATGGAATCGGGTGGCGCAGCGCACTAAGCATGCAATGTGGAAAGACGTCCCAGATGAAATTTTTTTTTATTTCGTGCATAGTTATTATGCTGTGCCTGAAAACCCAGCCCATGTATTAGCTGAAACAGATTATGGTGGGTTATTTTGTTGTGCTGCAGGGAGAGATAATATCTTTGCGACGCAATTTCACCCTGAGAAAAGCGCAACTGCTGGTTTGCAGCTGTATAAAAATTTTGTACATTGGAATCCTTAAGCAAGACCTGCTGTTTGAACATTATTTTTCACACTAAAAGTTCTATTTATTTTTAACCTTTTATTCTTTTGTAGCCATGCTGCTTATACCTGCTATCGACCTTAAAGACGGCCACTGCGTTCGTTTGAAGCAGGGCGATATGGATCAAGTTACTGTGTTTTCTGAAAACCCTGCTGAGATGGCCAGACATTGGCTAGAGCGAGGTGCGCGTCGTCTACATCTAGTGGATTTGAATGGTGCATTCGCTGGCAAACCAAAAAATGAATCAGCGGTGAAAGCCATCTTAGCCACAGTGCGAGATTTTGCGCTTGAACATGATATTGAAGAGATTCCAGTACAACTCGGTGGTGGTATTCGCGATCTCGATACCATAGAGCGTTATTTGGATGGTGGTCTGTCTTACATCATCATTGGAACAGCAGCAGTCAAAAGCCCAGGCTTTTTGCATGATGCATGTAGTGCTTTCCCTGGACAAGTTATTGTTGGACTCGATGCCAAGGATGGCAAAGTCGCCACCGATGGTTGGAGTAAGTTATCTGGCCATGAAGTCATCGATCTAGCGAAAAAATTCGAAGACTATGGTTGTGAAGCGATTGTTTATACCGACATAGGTCGTGACGGCATGATGAAGGGTGTCAACATAGAAGCGACTGTGAAACTTGCGCAGAGTATGACCATACCTGTCATTGCTTCCGGCGGTGTACATACGATTAAAGATGTAGAAGCTTTATGTGCTGTGCAAGATGAAGGCATAGAAGGCGTGATTTGTGGTCGCTCGATATATGAAGGCACGTTGGACTTAGAATCAGCACAAGCTCGTGCCGATGAATTGTCTGGCGACCTTGATGACGAAGAATGAGATGACACTAGCCAAGCGCATCATCCCTTGTTTGGATGTAACTGCCGGACGAGTGGTTAAAGGAATTAATTTCGTAGAGTTGCGCGATGCAGGTGATCCAGTAGAAATTGCTAGACGCTATGATGAGCAAGGCGCTGATGAGCTCACTTTTCTCGACATCACAGCTTCATCAGATGATAGAGATTTAATTTTGCACATCATAGAAGATGTCGCTTCACAGGTCTTTATTCCGCTCACTGTAGGTGGTGGTGTGCGTGAAGTGGATGATGTGCGTCGTTTACTCAATGCTGGTGCAGACAAAGTCAGCATTAACACTTCAGCAGTAACCAATCCTCAGTTAGTTGCCGATGCAGCCAATAAATATGGTTCGCAATGTATCGTGGTGGCGATTGATGCTAAGCGTGGTGAGTCTGGTAACTGGGAAGTGTTTACTCATGGTGGTCGACGCGCAACGGGATTAGATGCGATCGAATGGGCAAAAAAAATGCAAGCCTTGGGTGCAGGTGAAATTTTATTAACCAGCATGGACAGAGACGGTACCAAAGTTGGTTTTGATTTGCCTCTGACGCGTGCAGTTTCCGATGCGGTTTCGATTCCTGTAATTGCTTCAGGTGGTGTGGGTAATTTACAAGATTTAGCAGATGGTATTGTGCAAGGCCATGCAGATGCGGTACTTGCAGCAAGTATTTTTCATTATGGTCAGCATAGTGTGCAAGAAGCTAAACGCTTTATGGCACAGCAAAATATTCCTGTGAGACTGACATGATTACCAAAGCAAAATGGCTCTCACGCATCAACTGGAATGAACAAGAACTCATACCAGTGATTGCACAAGAAGTTGGCACCAATGATGTTTTGATGGTGGCTTGGATGAATCGTGAAGCGCTTGCTCGTACAGTTGAACTTGGACAGGCAGTATATTGGAGTCGTTCACGAAAAAAACTCTGGCATAAAGGCGAGGAGTCAGGACATTTTCAGCGCGTACATGAAATCCGTTTAGATTGTGATGAAGATGTGCTCTTACTGAAAGTAGAGCAGCTAGGTGATTTGGCCTGTCACACTGGGCGACATTCTTGTTTTTTTCAAAAACTCGATATAACGAGTGAACAACCTGAGTGGAGTGAAGTCGATCCGGTCTTAAAAAATCCTGACGATATCTATAAATAAAACGATGAGCGATATCTTAAAAAAACTAGCGGATGTCATTGAAACACGTAAACCCCAGAATGGAGGCGATGCAGAGAAATCCTATGTCGCCAGATTATTTGTAAAAGGGGATGACGCTATTTTAAAAAAAATCGGCGAAGAAGCGACCGAAACGGTGATGGCTGCGAAAGATGTTCGTGCCGGCGCCGGTGCTGACAAACTCATTTATGAATGTGCAGACCTGTGGTTTCACTCCCTGATTATGTTGGCGCAGTTTGGTTTGACGCCCGAGCAAGTGCTCAATGAATTAGCTCGAAGAGAAGGCCTATCAGGCATAGAAGAGATGGCAAATCGTAAACTCGCCGAACGCGAAGCCGCAGAAAAGCGCGGTTAATGCTAGTTTGCAGTCGGCCTGAGTAAGATAAACATCAGACAAGAATCAAAAAAATGGGAGAACAGATTTGGAAAATTGCATTTTCTGCAAAATAGCAGCCGGTCAAATACCTTCCAAAAAGGTGTATGAAGATAATGAGTTGCTCGCTTTTCATGACATCAATCCCGCAGCGCCAGTGCATTTCCTGATCATTCCCAAAGCACATATTGCAACTTTGGCAGATTGCAATGCGAGTCATGAAGGTTTGTTAGGTAGAATGATGGCACTCGCTCCTAAGCTGGCTCAAGAATTGGGCTGTGGCGTTCAGGGTTTGGGAGCAGAGGCGACAGGTGGATTTAAGTCGCTCATTAATACTGGACCAGATGGTGGCCAAGAGGTGTACCATCTCCACCTGCATGTAATGGGCGGATCACGTCCATGGGCAGGTCAGAGATAAGTAAATAGCAGCACAGATTGAGACGATTTGAACCTACGGGTTCTGTAAGGAGAAAATAATGGGTTCATTTAGTATTTGGCACTGGGTTATCGTGCTGGTTATTGTGATGCTAGTGTTTGGCACCAAAAAATTGGGCAACATAGGCGGCGACCTAGGTAAAGCCGTAAAAGGTTTCAAAGATGGTGTGAAAGGTGCTGAAGATGGTCAAGCGCCAACATCAGCTCAAGTAGCTGATAAAAGCACTATCGACGTTCACGCTCAAGAAAAATCAAAAAGCTGAGTTGTTCGCATCAATAATGGCGTGTGCACCTCACACGCCGTCTTGCTGCGTCCCTCCTGCTTCGCTCTCCCATGATTGATATAGGCCTCACCAAAATTGCACTCATCGGTGCGGTCGCTCTCATTGTGATCGGCCCCGAAAAGCTGCCTGCGGTTGCTCGCATGGCAGGGACTTTGTTTGGTCGCGCGCAGCGTTACATCTCTAACGTAAAAGCAGAAGTCAATCGTGAAATGCAAATGGAAGAGCTCAATAAAATGCATTCCAATATAGTCAATGCAGCTAACAATCTGCATAAAACAGTAGCGGATGATATTGCAGAAGCCGAGCAAGACTTTACACAAGCGGTAGCGGAAGCTAATCAATCCTATTTAGGTGGTGATGGTTGGAAGCACGCACCTAGTGAACAGGATCTTGCAGAAAAAAGTAAACACTTCCGTAAGAAAAAACTTGCACACACATCATCTCTTCCGATGTGGTTTAAACGTCAAAGTGGTCGTAAGTCGCGCGTGATGTCAGGTGCGGCACGCGTAGCACGTTATCGTCCTTCCAGTAAGACTATAAATTTTTTCAATTAAATGTCCGACGACACGACTAACACCATCAAAGAAAGTTTCATCTCACATCTGATTGAATTACGGACCAGATTGGTACGTGCATCGGTTGTGGTGTTATTGATTTTCATTATGTTGTTTGCGATATGGCCAGGTGCAGCAGTCATTTATGATTGGTTGGCTCAGCCTATGATGGCAGCCTTACCAGAAGGTTCGAAAATGATAGCTACCGGTGTGATCACACCGTTCATGGTGCCTATGAAGGTCACCATGATGGTAGCGTTTCTAGTTTCATTGCCTTGGGTCTTATATCAAACATGGGCGTTTGTTGCGCCTGCGCTGTACCTGCATGAAAAAAGATTGATTGCGCCTCTCGTCATTTCTTCTTCAGTTTTATTTATCTTAGGCGTGGCCTTCTGTTATTTCTTTGTCTTTGGCACAGTCTTTAAATTCATTAATGACTTTGCGCCTAAATCGATTTCGGTTGCGCCAGACATTGAAAATTATTTAGATTTTGTCTTCACCATGTGCTTAGCTTTTGGAATCACCTTTGAGGTTCCGGTAGTGGTGGTAGTGTTAGTACGTATGGAATTGGTGACGGTAGAAAAATTAAAAGCGATACGATCCTATGTCATCGTCGGTGCTTTTGTTGTGGCTGCAGTGGTTACACCACCAGACATCATGAGCCAATTGTTCTTAGCAATACCGCTGTGTCTTTTATATGAAGTCGGTTTATTAATTGCGCCACTATTTGTAAAAATGACGAAAGCGCCTGAAGAGAGAGTTTAATATTAGGAATGATCAAAAGGCACAGAGCGTAACCACTTCACGAGTGGCCAAGCAGCTTTAAAATTTTCAGTCAACAAAGCCGGCAATTGAGCTGGCTTTATTTTTTTGGTTTGTTTTTCTGCGCGCACGATATAACTTTTGAGTTTGATTTCATCAATATGCTTATGGTCGATATCAAACCCTTTTGGTGGTCGAATCAATACATCGTCATAGATCAAACCTTCATATACGCTTTTTATCGATTTATGCTTAAGTAATTGTGCAAATCCTTTAGGATCTTCAACAATTTGTTGACGAATTGCGCGTACACGCGGAGTAGGAGGACAATATTCTCCAGCGCCAAAGCGAAGTACACCATCGGCATTAATGTGAAAATAATAAGAAGGGCCTCCGCCATCACTGGGCTTCTTTAATCCATTTGGAATCATCGCTGCAGAAAACCATGTTTTGTAAGGTGCTTTATTGTGCCCAAAGCGTAAGTCGCGATTAATCCGAAACAAACACTTTTTAGGTTCACATCCTGCAAGTGCAGGATCAAATTTCTTTATGCCTGAAATAATTTCAGTAACTAATTCCAGAAATTCGATTCGCAAAATATCGTAACGTGGTTTGTTCATCACAAACCATGCACGATTATTGTTTTTTTCAAGTTCGTGTAAATATTGCGTGAGATCGAGTAGATGCATAGCTATCCTGATTTCTTATTATTCTTCTTGCAGTCGCGCTTGTTTCATACGGGGGCGTTTACCTACCGTGACTTCAATCGTCGATTCAAGTGATTTACGTAAAATAGTGAGTTTGGTTTTTTCACCTGGTGTAAGTTGAGCAACAACATTTAACATAGAGGTGGTGTCGGTGACAGATTTCTCATCAACAGAAATTAAAATATCGCCGGGTTTAATGCCTGCTTTATCTGCGGGCCCACCTTTTAAAACACCAGCGATAATCGTGCCGGAAGTTTTTGCAAGGCCAAAACTGTTAGCAAGCTCAGGAGTAATATCTTGTGGTTCCACACCTATCCAACCTCTGACAACTTGACCGTTCTTAATAATCGCTTCCATCACATTTTTAACAGTGGTAACAGGAATCGCAAAACCTATACCCATAGAGCCACCGTTGCGTGAATAAATAGCCGTATTAATACCTAATAAATTACCTGCGCTATCAACTAATGCACCACCTGAATTACCAGGGTTAATCGCAGCATCAGTTTGAATAAAATTTTCAAAGGTGTTGATGCCTAAGTGGTTGCGACCAAGAGCAGACACAATTCCCATCGTCACGGTTTGTCCGACTCCAAAGGGGTTGCCTATGGCTAGCACGACATCTCCTACTTTCGTGGTTTCTAAACGGCCTAGGGTAATAGCAGGTAAATTTTTCAAACCAATTTTTATGACAGCGAGATCTGTTTCGGGATCTGTGCCAATTAATTTTGCTGAGACTTTACGTCCATCTGCTAAGGCGACTTCAATTTCATCGGCTGACTCAATGACATGATTATTGGTGAGAATATAGCCTTCAGGGCTAACGATGACCCCTGAGCCCAGGCTAAATTGTTTGTCATCTTGTTGTCTGGGATCTGCATCACCAAAAAAATGGCGAAACAAAGGATCATTACTGAGTGGATGGGGAGACTGTCGTGCAGCCTTGGTAGTAAAAATATTGACCACCGAAGGCATGGCATGTTGCGAAGCCAAACGGTAGGAGCTTTGCGAGCTAGTCGGCTCGGAAGATTCTCGAATCGAAACCGACTCACTATCAATTTTGATTTGATGACTACTTTGATTAAGCCATTGCGGCTTAAGTGTCGCTACAATAAACCACAGTGCAAGACCGACTGTAACGGTTTGAGTAAATAACAACCAGAGACGACGCATATCAGGGATTAAAAATGAATAGTAAAGATCGTGATGAGTTAGAAAAATATCTTGCCGCTACATTGGATATTAACCGTTTTCGTGATTATTGCCCAAATGGCTTGCAAGTGCAGGGTACTGCAAGTGTTAAGCATATGGTGACGGGGGTGACAGCTAGTCTAGCCTTATTAGAGGCAGCGTATGCCGCAGGTGCAGATACGGTATTAGTACATCATGGTTATTTTTGGCGAGGTGATGATCAACGTGTGGTGGGGACATTGCAAAAGAGATTAAAATTTTTGTTAGAGCATGATATGAATTTATTTGCCTATCATTTGCCCTTAGATGCGCATGCTGAATTTGGAAATAACGTGCAATTAGGATTGCAACTGGGATTAAGTATTCATCGCTATTTCGGCGAACAAGATCTGGGGTGTGTTGGTGATGTGAGTGATGCGGTACTCACTGTTGGTAAATTACAAAACAAGATAGAAAAAATTTTAGGTCGTTCGCCATTGTTAATTGGCGATGCATCAAAAAAACTCAACACGATTGCTTGGTGTACGGGCGCTGCTCAACAATCATTTGCAGAGGCGATTAATGCAGGAGCGGATCTCTACATTAGTGGTGAGATCTCTGAACAAACAGTGCACTTAGCGCGAGAGTCTGGTGTGGCGTATTTAGCTTGCGGACATCATGCAACGGAACGATATGGAGTACAGGCAATAGGTCAGCATTGTGCATCGCAATTTGGTATCACCCATCAATTCATTGATATTCCTAATCCAGTTTAGTGGGCATAAACTGTTGACATCATCAGTAGGCATTGAGTGTTCGATTAAAGATAATAAAGTTTGAATCTGCTGTAATAAAAGTTTTTAAATTAATTATTAAATGTTTTTTTGATGTAAGCCTGTTAGTCATATCGATAAGCTTTGATTTAATTCACTTCTGTAAGGATCAATAAATTTTAATTGACCAAAAAATGTTCCGGCCTAAGGTCACTACAGTGTAACGCTTACTTATGCTGCAAAATTTTTTATTACAGCCTACTCGTATCATGATTGTTGAAGATGATCCTGTAACAAGGCGCTTGTTATGTCATGCAGTAGAAACAGAGCGCACTCTTAGCCTGCATGGTGCGTTTGCTTGCGTTGCTGATGCACTCGCTTGGTTAAAGACTGAAACGGTAGATTTATTATTGACTGATTTAGGTTTGCCGGATGGTTCAGGGCTTAGCATTATTGAAGCTTGTCGTAAGCGATTACCCCATGCAGACATCATGGTCATTACGATGTCGAGTGATGAAGAGCATGTGTTGGCATGTATAGAAGCAGGGGCAGCTGGTTATGTGCTGAAAGAAGCAGGTCATATTGATATTGTGCGAGCGCTATTAGATTTGCGAGCGGGAGGTTCTCCTATCAGTCCTGTGATTGCGCGTAAAGTGTTAGCGCGTATGGTGAAATTTAGGCCACAAGAGACCGATGCATTTGAAGAAAATGGCGCGCAGCTACTTACGCCGCGAGAAAATGCCATTCTAGAATTGATTGCAAAAGGTGGCAGCTACGCCAAAGTGGCTGAAGCTTTGGGTTTATCGGTCGGCACCGTGCAAACACATGTCAAAAACATCTACGGTAAATTATCTGTACATTCACGTGGTGAAGCGGTCTATGAGGCGCATAGACGAGGTTTAATTCGCATCAATGAGGCGAAATTAAGTAATGTGCTCACCTAATGGAGGTATTTATCGCATTTCGATGTCATAAAAATAATAAATATCGAATCTTATCTACTTAGCTAATTGAAAACAAAGACTTAAGTACTCTTCGTGCTACAAAAGAATTCCGCGCTCCGATATAATGTAGGGTTGCTAGAAGTTTCATATTAGTTTTGCAATTCTACGAATGGGGTTGTTATGAGTGATGAAAAGCAGGTCGACGCGGGTCGGCGTGGTCTACTGGTTGCAACTTGCGCTGCAGGTGGTGTAGCTGGATTGGCCGGAGCTGGTGCCTTTGTTTCCACATTTGAGCCTTCTGAGCGTGCTAAAGCAGCTGGTGCTCCAGTAGAAGTTGATATCGCCGATTTAAAACCCGGCGAAATGAAAACCGTGGAGTGGCGAGGCAAGCCAGTATGGATAGTCAAACGTACTCCCGATATGGTGGAGTCGCTGAAAAAAGCGGACGCACAGCTCGCTGATCCAAAATCTGAACGTAATCCAGAAGATTTAACACCGGACTACGCTCGCAATGAAGCGCGTTCAATCAAGCCAGAAATTCTAGTGGCAGTTGGTATCTGCTCACACTTGGGCTGCTCACCAACGACGAAATTCCAGCCAGGTGCGCAACCTTCCTTGCCCGATGATTGGGCGGGTGGCTTCCTTTGCCCTTGTCATGGTTCCACCTTTGATTTGGCTGGTCGTGTTTATAAAAATAAACCAGCACCAGATAACTTACAGGTACCGCGACACATGTATGTAAGCGATACAAAAATCGTAATCGGTAAAGATCAGAAAGGTGAGGCTTGATGATGGCATTCGTTGAAAAAAAATTACCTGCAGATGCACCAGTAGCCCAAAAAGCTTTAGCTTGGGTTGATGATCGTTTTCCACTAACTAAACTGTGGAATGATCAGTGGGGCAAATACTATGCACCTAAGAATTTCAATTTTTTTTACTTGTTTGGTTCATTGGCTGCGTTAGTTTTAGTTATACAAATTGTCACTGGCATTTTCTTGGTGATGAACTACAAGCCTGACGCTAATCTCGCCTTCGCATCAGTTGAATACATCATGCGTGAAGTGCCTTGGGGTTGGTTAGTGCGCTACATGCATTCCACAGGTGCTTCAGCATTTTTCATTGTGGTGTTTTTACACATGACGCGTGCGCTGCTGTATGGTTCATATCGTAAGCCACGTGAATTAATCTGGTTGTTTGGCGTAGCGATTTTCTTGTGCTTGATGGCAGAAGCTTTCTTCGGTTATCTGCTGCCATGGGGGCAAATGTCTTATTGGGGCGCACAAGTGATTGTGAATTTATTTGGTGCGATTCCTTTCATCGGTCCAGATCTGTCATTGTGGATACGTGGTGATTATGTTGTATCCGATGCAACCTTAAATCGTTTCTTTGCATTCCACGTGATTGCTATTCCCCTAGTATTGTTGGGCTTAGTTGTAGCGCATTTGATCGCATTACATGAAGTTGGCTCAAACAATCCAGATGGTATTGAAGTGAAAGAAAATCTGGGTCCAGATGGTCATGGCATCGATATGATTCCTTCCCATCCGTACTACTCAGCTAAAGATGTTTTTGGTGTATCAGTGTTCTTGACGATTTTTAGTGCAGTCGTATTTTTTGCTCCTGAAATGGGCGGGTACTTCTTGGAATACAATAATTTTATTCCTGCTGATTCACTCAAGACACCACCACACATTGCGCCAGTCTGGTACTTCACACCGTTCTATTCCATCTTGCGAGCCACAACATCGCAATTCATGATTGCATTGATTATTGGTGTGGCTGCGTATGCGGCATTGATCGTGCTGAAAACCCAACTGCCACAGTTAATAAAACGCGCTGTAATGGGAGTAGCGGTTGTTGTTGCGATTGCCATGTTGGTACTCGATGCAAAATTCTGGGGTGTGGTGTTGATGGGTGTGTCAGTCATTATTCTTGCTGGTTTGCCTTGGTTAGATCACTCACCAGTCAAGTCCATACGCTATCGTCCTGATTGGCACAAATATGTCTACATACTTTTTGGTGTTGCATTCGTCGTGCTTGGTTATTTAGGAATTTTGCCTCCAACAGAAGGTCGTACCTTGGTGGCACAATTATTCACTTTTGTTTACTTCGGTTTCTTCTTGCTTATGCCATGGTGGAGCAAGATGGGTGAATTCAAGCAAGTACCATCGCGTGTAACTTTCCATCCGCACTAAGCCGCAAAGGAAAAATAATAATGAAACAGTTGAAAAAACTACTTGCGGCTCTGGTATTGATGCCTACCCTAGTAATGGCAAGTGAAGCCGGCTATCCTTTGGATCGCGCACCTGATCGAGGTCAAGACATGTCAGCTTTACAAAATGGCGCTAAGCTTTTTGTGAACTACTGTCTGAACTGCCACTCTGCATCAATGATGCGTTACAACCGTTTACGTGATCTAGGATTGTCAGAAGAACAGATTCGTGACAACTTACTGTTTACCTCTGACAAAGTGGGTGATTTGATGAAATCAAATCTCAACGCTACAGATGCAAAAAAATGGTTTGGCGCAGTACCACCGGATTTGTCTGTCATTGCACGTGCTAAAGCATCAGGTGATGGGTCAGGTGCAGATTGGATTTACACCTACTTGCGCACTTATTACAAAGACGATTCGCGTGCAACTGGTTGGAATAATTTAGTTTTTCCAAACGTAGGTATGCCCCATGTGCTATGGGAGCTGCAAGGTGTACGTGCAGCTAAGTTTGAAGAAGAAAAAGATTCGCATGATGCAAGTAAAACCATACATAAGTTCGCTGGTTTCGAGCAGATCAAAGCAGGTAAGTTGAATGTCCAGGAATATGACAGTGCTATAGCTGATTTAGTTGCTTACTTGGACTGGATGGGCGAACCTGTTAAAAACAAACGCCAAAGATTAGGTGTGTGGGTTTTATTTTTAATGTCGATACTTGTATTTTTAACATGGCGTCTTAATGCTTCTTTCTGGAAAGAAGTTAAATAAAGTGTGATCTGTCTTTTATTGTGATTCACCTTAATACTTAATAGGTGGGGCGCGATAAAAGATAGCTGAGTGTATTTGGGGTGAGGCGAGGTCGTCTCACCCTCTTTGTTTTCAAGGAACTGCAAACATGATGGTCCTCTACTCGGGCACAACCTGCCCATTCTCCCAACGTTGCCGTCTCGTCTTGTTCGAAAAAGGCATGGACTTTGAAATTCGTGATGTTGATCTCTTCAACAAACCAGAAGACATCTCCACCATGAATCCTTATGGTCAAGTGCCTATTCTTGTAGAGCGTGATTTAGTGCTTTACGAATCCAATATCATTAATGAATATATTGATGAGCGTTTTCCGCATCCGCAATTAATGCCAGCCGATCCGCTCATGCGTGCTCGTGCCAGACTGATGCTCTTTAATTTTGAAAAAGAGATGTTCATTCATGTGCATACGTTAGAAAATGAAAAATCGCGCGCAGCTGAGAAAAGTCATGAAAAAGCACGCAATGAAATTCGTGATCGACTCACAACCTTAGCGCCTTTATTCTTAAAGAATAAATATATGTTGGGTGAAGAGTTTTCCATGTTGGATGTGGCCATTGCGCCCTTGCTCTGGCGATTGGATCATTATGGTGTTGAGCTTTCAAAAACAGCAGCACCATTGATGAAATATGCAGAGAGAATTTTTTCTCGTCCCGCCTATATTGAAGCATTGACCCCATCTGAAAAAGTCATGCGTCGTTAATTAGCTTGAATCCGCCTTGCGCAGTAGTGGGTTCAGATGTGCAAGGCGGGAAGTTTGATATAGGATGTATCATCCTTTATAACTATCTTTCTTCTGTCCTGGAACCCGAGTCATGTCTGAGATTTCAACTAAGCCTTATTTACTGCGTGCACTGTATGAATGGTGCACAGACAGCGGCTTTACGCCCTACATCGTCGTCATCGTAGACTCTTCCACTAAAGTGCCAATGGAGTTCGTCAAGAACGGCGAGATCGTGCTAAATATTAGTTTTAGTGCGACGGCGCAGCTCAAGATGGATAATAATTTTGTGCATTTTCGCGCGCGTTTTGGCGGAGTAAGCCGCGAAATCGAAGTGCCGATGGAGAATGTCACTGCAATTTATGCGCGTGAAAATGGTCAGGGAATGACCTTTGATACCAACTTAGCCGAACGCTTAGCTAGCAAAAAGAAAAATCTGGGCGAAGATGCGGACGCTAGTAATCAGAAAGCTGAAACGGTGTTTACCTTGGCTGCAGTCCCAAAAGGGGATACGCAACAGTCAGGCGAAAAAGCTAATGACGGTGATCAGCCAGATCCGCCAAAACCCAGTGGCAAACCTACGCTGACTCGTATCAAATAACGTATAATCCCGCTTTTGCTAATTCTTAGAAAATTTCCCTAAGAATTCTGTCCAAAAGCCGGCTTAGCTCATCTGGTAGAGCACATGATTTGTAATCATGGGGTGGCGGGTTCAAGTCCTGCAGCCGGCACCACTAATCTGTAAGTAAAAACGCCCATTTACATGGGCGTTTTTTTGTGCCTAACCTAGATAGGCTACCTATAAATTGTTAGCAGCAACGCGCAATTCTTCCATTGCCACCATAACGCGCCTCCTGTCGTTCACGAAAGAATTCTTCATATGTCATAGGAGTGAGCTCAGGATGTTGCGATTGGAAATGCGTTAGATAGACATCGTAATCGGGCAGGCCGATCATCAGACGCGCTGTCTGTCCGAGATATGCACCGACCTTGCCGAGATTACTAAACATAAGCTGTCCTTTTAAGCGTTTGCTGTTTCAAGTTTCACTGCTTCAGTTTCCACGCTAGTAGGATGCGCAGAACGCAAAGCTTGTAAACAAGCACGGATGCCGAAGAATAATACAGACAGCAACACCGCCATAAAGAGTGCAGCCAGAGTCGCATCTACATAATCATTGATGATAATTTGCTGCATTTGTGCGGGCGACTTAGCTGGTGCAATCACATTACCTTCTGACGCAGCAGCTGAATATTTAGCAGCATGAGCCAAGAAACCAATCTTAGGATTTTCATGGAAAATCTTTTGGTAACCAGCAGTCAGTGTACAAATCAACAGCCAGCATAAAGGCAGCATAGTTACCCATGCAAATTTCTCACGCTTGAGTTTGAACAACACAACCGTTGCCAGAGTTAAGGCAATTGCAGCCAGCATTTGATTTGAAATACCAAACAAAGGCCATAGCGTATTAATGCCGCCTAGTGGATCGACTACACCTTGATACAGGAAATAACCCCAAGCACCAACGCATAACAAGGTGGCAGAAATATTCGACACTAAGGATGGAATTTTTTTGAACGGAGGAATTAGTGTACCTAATAGGTCTTGCAACATAAAACGACCGACACGCGTACCTGCATCCACAGCAGTCAGAATAAATAACGCTTCGAATAAAATCGCAAAGTGATACCAGAACGCCATCAGCGCTTTACCACCAATTACAGAAGAAAATATTTGCGCCATACCGACTGCCAGAGTTGGAGCGCCACCAGTACGAGAAATAATTGTTGTTTCACCGACATTGCTAGCTGTTTCACGCAACATCTCAGGCGTGACTACAAAGCCCCACTGACTAATTGCAAGTGCTGCACTCTCCGCTGTTGTGCCGAGTACTGCAGCTGGACTATTCATTGCGAAATAAACACCAGGCTCAATGATAGAAGCAGAAACAATCGCCATCACTGCGACAAAGGATTCCATCAACATGCCACCATAACCAATATAGGGCGCATGCATTTCATTTTCTAAAAGCTTAGGTGTGGTACCAGAAGAAATAAGAGAATGAAAACCTGATACAGCACCACAGGCAATCGTAATGAATAAGAAGGGAAACAAAGTGCCAGACCAAACAGGACCTGAGCCATCAATAAATTTAGTCACAGCAGGCATCTTTAATTCCGGCGCAACGAATACGATACCTAGTGCGAGCGCCACAATCGCACCGATCTTAAGAAAGGTGGAAAGATAGTCACGTGGTGCAAGCAATAACCACACTGGTAAAACTGAAGCTACCA
This sequence comes from Bordetella parapertussis, assembly GCA_945883145.1. GTDB lineage: Bacteria > Pseudomonadota > Gammaproteobacteria > Burkholderiales > Burkholderiaceae_D > Pernthalerella. Next base: position 41,674 of record CAMCXB010000010.1, read on the forward strand.
CGCCATATGCAAGCAGCATCCAAGTCAGTTGCTTACCATTGAAAGTAAACATAGGGCCAAGGATAGGATCAGCAGCGACGTGCCCGCCTGCGACAATGGACAACATCAGAAGAACAAAACCAATCAGAGATACTTCCGCTACTTGACCTGGGCGTATGTAACGACTGTAAATACCCATAAATAAAGCAATAGGAATCGTTGCTGCGACGGTGAAGGTGCCCCAAGGACTTTCTGCTAATGCTTTCACAACGATGAGTGCTAACACCGCCAACAGAATCGTCATGATCATGAAGGTGCCAAACAAGGCAATCACGCCAGGTACAAGTCCGAGCTCAGATTTAATTAAATCACCAAGGGATCGTCCATCGCGCCGAACAGAGACAAACAAAATCATGAAATCTTGTACGGCACCGGCCAAGATAGCACCAACCAAGATCCACATTACCCCAGGTAGATAACCCATTTGCGCAGCAAGTACAGGCCCGACTAAAGGACCTGCTCCAGCAATGGCTGCGAAATGATGACCGAATAAGACATGCTTATGCGTCGGTACATAATCTAAGCCATCATTGAGTCTGACTGCTGGTGTGGCACGCGTCGCATCGAGTTGCATTACATGTGTGGCGATATAACGAGCGTAAAAACGAAAACCAATCATGTAAACCGCAACGGCAGCAATCACGATCCATAATGCATTAATACTTTCGCCACGAGAGAGCGCGATCATGCCAAGGGCGACTGCTCCTAAGACGGATAGCGCTAGCCAGCCAGCGTTTTTCACGATTGAACTCATGCGTGTCTCCAAAATTTTATGTTATTAAAGCGGGTAATCGGCGGATTATAACCCTGAAAAACAGCCTGCTTAGGGTCGTAGTATGATGAAAAATATGTATCAAAATGGTCAAAAGTGTTTGTTGCTTAAAGCGTTATAAACATGGAATCAGACCTAGTCAACAGAGTCTCAGAAACAGAATAGTCGAATCAACAGAAAACATCAGTCAGCGCTGCTCTATTGAGTTTTGATAGGGTTAAATGTAATACCAGACCCAGCGACAATAGGATTAGGGAGCATCAATGAGTAATGAAAAATTTAACTTGGCTGCAGCAGAATTAATTAAGCAGCGACTTGCACTGCATCCAATTACCCCGTTACCAGATGCATTGCGACCACAAAATTTAACCGAAGCGTATGCGATTCAGGCGGCTCTTAATACCTTACTCATCGAAGCTGGAATGGGAATCATGGTGGGGCATAAGATTGGTTGTACGACACCTGTAATGCAGGCATTTGTGAATATCGATCAACCTTGTGCTGGTCGTATTTTTAGTAGAACTGTGATGTATGGACAGGGTGAAGTACCAGCCCATGGTTTTGTTAAGCTAGGCATTGAATGTGAGATTGCAGTTGTACTTGCGCATGACTTGCCAGTGCAATCCGATCAATACAACTTAGAGTCAGTAAAAGAAGCCGTTGGGGCAGTCATGATTGCGATGGAATTAGTTGATGAGCGCTACGCCCATTTCCCTAGTTTGGGCGTACCAACCTTAATTGCGGATGATTTTTTTAATGCAGGTTGTGTATTAGGTGAGCCTGTATACGACTGGCATGATCTCGATCTCGCTGATTTAACAGGCTTTGCGCGTGTGAATGGCCGTCAGGTAGCCCAAGGTAAAGGAGATTTAGTGATGGGTCATCCCTTACATGCATTAGCTTGGTTAGCAAATTCACTCGCAGAGCATGGCCAACCGGGTTTGAAAGCCGGTGAATTTGTGTTGTTAGGTAGTGTGGTTGAAACGCAGTGGTTAAAACCAGGCGACAGAGTGGCAATTGATATTCCACAGTTAGGTGAGCTGAGTCTAGAAGTGACACGCTAATTCTAGAACTGGCTTCATTCTCTTTTTTTAGTCGGAGGTAAAAATGCGCAGCATAGCGATAATTGCAGCCGTATTAATGAGTATCTGTATAGATGGTCTAGCAGATGACAAAGTCGAACATGGCGATTGGTCTTCGCAATTCATGGAAGGCATGGGTGAAGCAACCACGCATGAAAATGGAATGTCAGTATTTGGCATGCTCTGTGCTGAAAACAACTGCCGCTATTATTTTGCAAACAACACCGAATGTCAGCCGCGTGTCACTTATCCTATGATTGTCACTACCAATCAAGGCGCGCTTCCCATAGAAGCGCTTTGTGAAAAAGTTGAAAGCGCAAATGGCGATGTGATGCTGTACTGGTTTAATGAAAACGCAAAAATGAATCAGGCTTTTGCAACATCTACGGAGTTGAGTTTCTCTTTTCCATTGAAAAACGGAAAATTCAAAGTGAGTAGTTTTTCTATGAATGGATTTACCGAGGCCATAGAAAGAATGATTAACGGTGTCCGCGAGCGTGCAAGTATTCGTCGTAATGATAGAAGCTCATGATCACAGCAGATCAGAGTTTAAGGCTGTGTAGTTTTTAATCCTGACCAACGTGGTGCAATAGCGTGGGTAATGTGAAATAAATCTAATACGCGAGCCACGGTGTGATCGATCATCTCAACAATCGATTCTGGACGTTGATAGAGAGCGGGAAGAGGTGGGAAAATAATCCCACCCATTTCTGTGACTGCAGTCATGTTTCTAAGATGAGCAAGATTAAAAGGCGTTTCGCGTACCATCAGTACGCAACGCCTTCTTTCTTTTAACATCACATCCGCTGCTCGTGAGATGAGATTGTCAGATAAACCATGTGCCACAGAAGCCAAGGTTTTCATAGAGCAGGGCGCGATAACCATGCCTTCTGATTGAAACGACCCACTAGCAATACAAGCACCAACATCACGTGCATTGTGTACAACATCTGCTAATGCTTCTACGTCTTTGCGTTTGAGATCTAATTCATGATGCATGCTCAGCACACCCGCATCAGAAATCATGAGATGTGTTTCTACATCGTCTAAGGAACGCAAAGCTTCGAGTAAACGCACGCCATAGAGGGCGCCGGATGCGCCAGTAATGGCGACGACAAGTCGTTTCACAAACGCCTAAGAAGCTTAAGCTTTAAGCAAGCTTTGCAGCTCACCAGATTCAAACATTTCATTCAAGATGTCTGCGCCACCGATGAATTCACCTTTGACATACAACTGAGGAACGGTTGGCCAGTTAGAAAATTCCTTAATGCCCTGACGAACTCCATCATCTTCCAACACATTGATAGTCACCAGGTCTTGTACGCCACTGGCTTTGAGAACTTCAATTGCACGACCCGAAAAACCACATTGAGGAAACTGTGCAGTTCCCTTCATAAATAACACCACAGGATGTGTGGTCACGGTTTCTTTAATCCAGCCTTGAATTTCGCTCATAAGATCCTCGCTTTAAATAATGTCTGCATTATAGGAAAAATGTGAAACTGCTGCCGACTTTGCCTTAAATACAGGCTGTAAGTCTTAAACTTTCAATTTCGAAAACGCCGCTGCCATTGCATTCGAAGGGGCTGCTGGCTCACGGCGCTGTTGTGTAGCTAGTCTAGCGGCATCGGTACGATCACCACGCTGCTGAGGCTTGGCGCCAGCGGGCGTAGGGGCATCATCCAGTCGCATAGTAAGCGCAATACGCTTACGTTTAGGATCGACTTCCACCACTTTTACTTTGACGACTTGTCCGGCTTTCACCACGCTATGTGGATCTTTCACAAAAGTATGGGACAGAGCAGAAATATGTACTAACCCATCCTGATGCACGCCTATATCAACGAAAGCACCGAAGGCAGCAACATTGGTGACGACGCCTTCTAAAATCATGTCAGGTTTTAAGTCTGCAATTTCTTCTATGCCGTCTTTAAAACTAGCCGTTACAAATTCAGGGCGCGGATCGCGACCAGGCTTATCGAGTTCTTTCAAGATATCGACAACAGTCGGTAAACCAAAGCGCTCATCAGCAAAGCGTTTTGGTTCCAAGGATTTTAGAAGCGCACTGTCTCCGATGACTTGTTTTACTTCTTTCTTAATTTCAGCAAGAATTTTTTCAACTAGTGGATACGATTCAGGATGAACTGCTGAAGCATCGAGAGGATTGTCTCCATCCATCACACGTAAAAATCCTGCCGCTTGTTCAAATGTTTTTTCACCTAAACGTGGAACGGAACGCAGAGAAGAGCGTGAAAAAAATTTACCATTCTTATCGCGATAATCTACGATGCTTTGCGCTACATTGCCATTTAAACCTGAGACGCGCGCTAGCAACGGAGCAGAAGCAGTATTCACATCAACCCCAACGGCATTCACACAATCCTCGACTACAGAATCGAGTGAGCGCGCTAATTGAGTTTGCGATACATCATGCTGATACTGACCTACACCTATTGATTTAGGATCGATCTTTACTAATTCAGCCAAAGGATCTTGCAGACGTCGTGCAATAGAAACTGCACCACGTATGGATACATCCAGTTCAGGTAACTCTCGTGAAGCAAATTCAGATGCTGAATAAACAGAAGCGCCGGCTTCAGAGACAACAATTTTATTTAGTTTTAAATCAGGTCTACGCTTAATTAAATCTTGCGCTAGCTTGTCTGTTTCTCTGGATGCAGTTCCATTACCAATTGAGATCAAGGCAACTTGATGTTGTTCGGCGAGTTTTTCTAGTGTGTATAAAGAGCTATCCCAATCATTTCTTGGTTGATGTGGATAGATCGTCGCTGTATCAACTACTTTGCCAGTTGCATCAACGACGGCAACTTTAACGCCGGTGCGTAAACCAGGATCTAAACCCATAGTCGCACGTGGACCAGCAGGCGCAGCGAGCAGTAGATCTTTTAGATTACGTGCGAATACGCGTATTGCTTCGCCTTCCGCTTCTTCACGCAGCATACCCATCAATTCAGTATCGAGATGCAGAAAAATTTTCACACGCCATGCCCAGCGAACGGTATCCGTTAGCCATTTATCTGCCAAGCGATTTTGATTGCTTACACTAAAACGTACAGCGACACGACTCTCACAAGGATTAAGAGGCGCATCCCATTTTGGTTTTTCTTCTTCTGTATCGAGACGTAATGTGACGGTCAGCATTTCTTCACGTCGACCACGAAATAATGCTAAAGCACGATGTGAAGGAATATTTGCAAACTGCTCTGAGTAATCAAAGTAATCAGTAAATTTTTCACCGGCTTCTTGTTTGCCTTCTATTACTTTTGCATCAACTACACCATGCTCTTTTAAATACTCGCGTAACTGTTGCAGTAATTCTGCATCTTCAGAAAAACGCTCCATTAAAATTTGACGTGCACCATCAAGTGCAGCTTTGATATCAGCCACACCAGGATTTTCACCTTGATCTGTTGTGAAAGCAGGTTTGATATAGCGTGCAGCTTCCACTTCAGGATCTAAAGTGGGATTTGATAACAATGCATCTGCTAAGGGTTCTAGTCCTGCCTCAAGCGCTATTTGTGCTTTAGTGCGACGTTTTACGCGATAAGGTAAATAAAGATCTTCTAAGCGCGTTTTATCTTCAGCAAGCAGGATAGCTTGTTGTAAAACCGGTGTCATTTTTCCTTGTTCTTCAATTGAAGAAAGAATGGCAGTACGACGTGCTTCTAATTCACGGAGATAACGTAAACGTTCTTCCAATAAGCGTAGTTGGATGTCATCCAGTCCGCCGGTGACTTCTTTGCGATAACGCGCAATGAAAGGCACAGTTGCGCCTTCATCAAGCAAGATAATCGCAGCTGCAACTTGTTCATTACGGGCAGCCAGTTCGTTGGCTAAACGTTGTTCTATGGAAGGCAGCATGAATTAATAATACAAAAACATGAATGTGAAAAAAGAAAGGAGAAGAAATTAATTAAATTGAGCGCCAGTCACGCGTGGAATGCCAGCCAGATCAGACCAACAATGTACGTCATGCCAACCTAGATTATGAAATAACTCACTGACTGCTTGCGCCTGATCGTAACCATGTTCGAGCAATAACCATCCATGGTCTTCTAAGTGATGCGGAGCGCCACGAATAATTAACTCTATCGCTTTTAAGCCATTCGAATAATCTGTTAATGCATCTGCTGGTTCAAAGCGTAAATCGCCTTGCGATAAATGTGCATCACCTAATGGAATATAGGGTGGGTTACTGACAATCAAATTAAATTTATTTTTTACCGAGTCATACCAGTCGCTCTGTAAAAAATTAATAGAAATATTGTGTGTAGTAGCATTTTGCTCAGCGATATCTAATGCAGCCAGACTAATGTCAGTCGCAGTAATACGCGCATCGCCACGCAAATGACCGAGTGCTAAGGCAACCGCACCAGAGCCGGTTCCTAAATCAAGCACGCTACTTTTTGCATGCAAATGTTGTGCTGCTTTCTCAACTAATAATTCGGTTTCATGTCGAGGTATGAGAACGGCAGGTGTAACTTTTAACTTCAAGCCGAAAAATTCACGCTCGCCGGTAATGTAGGCGATAGGCTCGCCTTCACGACGTCGTTGTAGTACCGACATAACAGATGCGATTTCATCATCGTTGAGTTCATCTTGGGAGCGCGTGACCAGTTCGATACGAGTCCATTGCAAAGCATACGCAATCAAAATACGCGCTTCGAGTTGGTCTATCGCGCTAGCGCGCAGTAACGCATCAATTCGCATAGAGTTAGCTTAATCCGACTTTCTAATCACGATAAAGCTAAGGGCTAGAAAGAAAATCACAAACCAAATAACAGACCACTGTGGAATAGATAGTCCTAAGATGGGGTCGTATTCTGTCGTACATAAGCCGTCAGCTTGAAACAAAAATGGTAAAAGCTTGGCAGAGATAATTTTATTCAGCGAAGTTTCTAGAGGGTCAATGCCACATGAGACTGCAGGATGCGCTTTAATCCATATATGACGTGCTGCGATGATTGCACCACTTAGACTTGCAATCATTGCCAATGAAGAGCCAACTCGCGTACTTTTTTTTGCAGTAAAAAAAGTGATTAAGCAAATCAAGCCGGTTACTGCAAATGCATAGCGCTGCAAAATACATAAAGGGCAAGGCGCCATATCAAGTTCAAATTGTAAATAAGCACCTACCCCTAGCAAGCTAAAACTAGTGAGTGTAATCAGCAACAAAATAAATTTATTTAATTTCATAAGCGTAGTCTGAAGTACAGAGTTAATCTGCCTGACTTTCAGCGAGTGCAGCAAGTTGTTCGGTCTGATGTTCAGCCATCAGCGTATTGGTTAATTCATCTAAATCACCTTCCATCACCATCTCTAATTTATACAACGTTAAATTAATACGATGATCTGTGATGCGACCTTGTGGAAAGTTATAAGTACGAATGCGTTCACTGCGATCGCCTGAACCAACTAATGATTTTCTCGTAGCAGCTTCACTCGCTTGTTGTGCGCGCAATTGCACATCTTTAATGCGTGTAGCTAGTACTTTCATAGCCTGTGCTTTATTTTTATGTTGACTTCTATCGTCCTGACATTCCACCACGATACCAGTTGGAATATGTGTAAGTCTTACTGCAGAATCTGTTTTATTGATGTGCTGTCCACCTGCGCCGGAAGCGCGAAAGGTGTCAATCCGTAAATCTGCAGGATTAATATCCACATCGCTAATTTCATCTGCTTCTGGCATCACAGCTACGGTACATGCAGAGGTATGAATACGACCTTGTGTTTCAGTAGCAGGTACGCGCTGTACGCGATGTCCGCCGGATTCAAACTTCATGCGTGAATACACACCTTGCCCTACTAAACGCA
>CAMCXB010000011.1 GCA_945883145.1 Bordetella parapertussis
GGTGGCCGCTTCTAAAATGCGCAAAGCGCAGGAAAAGATGCGTGCTGCCAGACCATATAGCGAAAACATACGCGCTATCGTCTCGCATTTGGCTCAGGCTAATCCAGAGTACAAACATCCGTTCATGATTAAGCATGACAACAGTAAAAAAGTTGCCATGATTATCGTTACAACGGACAAAGGTTTGTGCGGTGGCTTGAACACAAACATGCTGCGTATGGCAACGCAAAAAATGCGTGAGTTAGAAACAGCTGGGAAAAAAATCGAAGCAGTTGCAATCGGTAATAAAGGCCTAGGCTTTTTAAATCGTATCGGTGTGAAAGTCGTTTCACATGCAACACAGCTTGGTGACACCCCACATCTGGAACATTTAATTGGACCAGTAAAAGTTGTACTCGATGCTTATGATGATGGCTTGTTAGATGCAGTTTATCTTTGCTATACACGCTTCATCAATACGATGAAACAAGAGCCGGTTGTTGAACAGCTGTTGCCACTGACTGCAGACAGAATAGAACCTGTGAATTCACATTCTTGGGACTATCTGTATGAGCCAGATGCACAAACTGTGATTGATGAATTGATGGTGCGTTATGCAGAAGCATTGATCTATCAATCAGTTGCTGAGAATATGGCATCAGAACAATCAGCACGTATGGTGGCGATGAAAGCTGCAACAGATAACGCAGGTAATGTGATTGGTGAGTTGAAACTCATCTACAACAAGACTCGTCAAGCAGCAATTACTAAAGAACTTTCCGAGATCGTGGCCGGTGCGGCCGCGGTTTAATTGAACCCAATTCACATTTCTCATTGAAGGAACGAAAATGGCTGATGGCAAAATCGTTCAGTGTATCGGTGCTGTGGTTGACGTGGAATTTCCACGCAATGCATTGCCGAAAATTTATGATGCACTGAAAATGGCAGGTTCTGAGCTGACACTAGAAGTTCAGCAACAGCTGGGTGACGGCATTGTTCGTACTATTGCGTTGGGCACATCTGATGGCCTGCGTCGCGGTATGATCATTCAAAATACCGGCAAACCAATTATGGTGCCAGTTGGTAAAGCAACCTTAGGCCGTATCATGGACGTGCTTGGTCAACCAATTGATGAGCGCGGTCCAGTTGATCAAACCCATACTGCTTCGATTCATCGTAAAGCACCAGCTTATGATGAACTCTCTCCTTCACAAGAATTACTTGAAACCGGTATCAAGGTGATTGATCTGGTTTGTCCGTTTGCTAAGGGCGGTAAAGTTGGTCTGTTCGGCGGTGCAGGTGTGGGTAAGACCGTGAACATGATGGAACTGATTAACAACATCGCTAAAGCACACTCGGGTTTATCCGTATTTGCAGGTGTTGGTGAACGTACTCGTGAAGGTAATGACTTCTATCACGAGATGGCTGATTCTGGCGTTGTGAATTTAGAGAAGCTTGGCGATTCAAAAGTAGCCATGGTGTATGGTCAGATGAATGAGCCACCAGGCAATCGTCTGCGTGTTGCGTTAACTGGTTTGACCATTGCTGAATCATTCCGTGATGAAGGCCGTGACGTTCTGTTCTTCGTTGATAATATCTATCGCTATACACTGGCTGGTACCGAAGTATCCGCGCTCTTAGGTCGTATGCCTTCTGCTGTAGGTTATCAACCTACACTGGCTGAAGAAATGGGCCGTTTACAAGAGCGTATTACTTCAACTAAAACAGGCTCAATTACATCGATTCAAGCTGTGTATGTTCCAGCTGATGACTTAACCGATCCATCACCAGCGACCACCTTTGCTCACTTAGACTCCACCGTTGTGTTGTCACGTGATATCGCTGCATTAGGTATTTACCCTGCGGTTGACCCGCTCGATTCCACCTCACGTCAGTTGGATCCGAATGTCGTTGGAGCAGAGCATTACGACACAGCGCGTGCAGTACAAGGTACATTGCAACGCTACAAAGAACTGCGTGACATCATTGCCATTTTAGGTATGGATGAATTAGCACCTGAAGATAAATTAACTGTTGCGCGTGCTCGTAAGATGCAACGTTTCTTGTCTCAGCCGTTCCACGTAGCGGAAGTCTTTACCGGTTCACCAGGTAAATACGTGTCACTTAAAGACACCATCAAGGGCTTTAAGATGATCGCATCCGGCGAATTAGATCACTTGCCTGAGCAAGCGTTTTACATGGTTGGTACCATAGACGAAGCAATTGAAAAAGCGAAGAAACTCGCAAACTAATGTGCAGTGTGACCATGTAACAGCGGTCACATCACCAAGGATTCAAAATGGCAAACACAATTCATGTTGACGTCGTGTCAGCTGAAGAAAAGATTTACGGTGGCCCTGCCGAGTTCATAACTGTGCCTGGCGAAACAGGTGAGTTGGGTATTTATCCGCGTCATATTCCTTTGATCACGCGTATACGTCCTGGCGCACTTCGCATCAAAGTACCAGGTCAAGCAGAAGAAGAATTCGTCTTTGTTGCTGGTGGAATTTTAGAAGTACAGCCACATGCCGTAACCGTTCTAGCAGACACAGCAATACGTGGTCATGATCTTGATGAAGCTAAAGCAGCTGAGGCAAAGAAATTGGCGGAACAAAAAGTTGAGAAAAGCGAATCAGATATTGATTACGCCCACGCTCGTGCTGAACTTGCAGTTGCAGTTGCTGAACTCGCTGCTATCGCAAAGTATCGTAACAAACGTTAAACAAACTTGTTACAGTAAAAACGAAAGGCAGCCTAGGCTGCCTTTTTATTGTCCTGTAAATTAAGCCCAAGTCTTAGATCGATCAATTGCACGATTCCACACTTCCAAGCGAGAAGATCTTTCATCAGCAGCCATACTAGGCTCAAACCGTCGTTCTACTTTCCATTGCGCTGCAATCTCATCTTGCGAACTCCAAAAATTTACACCTAGTCCCGCTAAATAAGCAGCACCTAAAGCAGTGGTCTCAGTGACTTGTGGGCGAACAACAGGCACGCCCATGATGTCCGCTTGAAATTGCATTAGTAAGTTATTGCTAGCAGCACCACCATCCACACGTAATTCTTTAAGAGGTAATGTGGCATCTTTTTGCATAGCACTGACTACATCAGCAGTTTGAAAAGCAATGCCTTCTAAAGCAGCACGCGCAATATGTCCTGCTGTTGTTCCACGAGTCAGACCAAGTAAAGTACCACGAGCATAGGCATCCCAATGCGGCGCGCCTAAACCAGAGAAGGCAGGAACAAAAGTCACACCATCTGAATCTTTTACATTACTAGCTAAAGCTTCAACATCAGAGGACTGTTTAATAATACCTAAGCCATCACGCAACCATTGAATGGTTGCTCCACCCATAAACACACCCCCTTCCAACATATAGTCAGTGTGATGCGGTGTAGCATGACCCGTTGTCCAACCTACCGTTGTGAGTAAATTATTTTTTGAAGTAACAGCACGCCCTGTATTCATTAAAATAAAACAACCAGTGCCATACGTACTTTTCACCATTCCTGAGTGATAGCAAGCTTGACCATAGGTGGCAGCTTGTTGATCACCAGCGATACCTGCAATAGCAATGGATGAACCAAAAAATTCTGCGCGTGTATGCGCAGCTATGCCGCTACTAGGAACAACCTGTGGAAGTATTGAGCGTGGAATGTTTAACAAGCTCAGTAATTCATCATCCCAATCAAGCGTGTGAATATTAAACAGCATAGTACGCGATGCATTACTTGTATCCGTAACATACTCACCTGAGAGTTTATAAATCAACCAAGCATCAACAGTACCGAAAGCAAGCTCACCACGCTCTGCACGTTCTCTCGCACCTGACACATTATCGAGCAACCAACTTAATTTAGTCCCTGAAAAATAACCATCAATGATAAGTCCGGTTTTTTCTTGTACTAACGGTCCTTTACCATCAGCACGTAAAGCATCACATAAATTAGCAGTACGCCTATCTTGCCAAACAATCGCATTCGCAACCGGCTCACCAGTTTTCTTATCCCACAACACCGTTGTTTCACGTTGATTCGTAATACCAATCGCTGCAATATCATGTGCAGTTAAATGATGATCACGTAACACTTGCTGAGCAACAGCAAGTTGTGAAGACCAAATCTCATTGGCATCATGTTCAACCCATCCAGGATGAGGAAAAATTTGTTTAAACTCTTGTTGCGCAGTGCCGTGAATATGTCCTTGTCGATCAAATAAAATAGCACGTGAGCTAGTTGTACCTTGATCAATAGCTAAGATAAATTGTTCGGACATACGGCCCTCATAAAAAGAATAAAAAAATGCGCGAACAAAGTCGCGCATTAAATCCAAACAGTCGGAAACCGGACGCGGTTATATAAACCGCGTCCTGAGACAGCGCAAACTTATTTAACGCGACCAGCTTTCCATGCGGAGAGCAGCTTGTCATACGCAATGGTTTCGCCTTTCGGCTTTTCATTAGCAAGCTTCTTCCAAGGTGCAGCATTGTCAGACAAATATTTTGCTGGATCACCTTCAGGATTGAGTTTAGGTGTGCAGTTTTTCATACCTGCGCGCTCTAAACGACCCATTACGTCATCCATCTCTTTTGCCAGATTGTCCATCGCTGCTTGTGGTGTTTTTTCTGCAGTGACCGCAGTCGCTACATTTTTCCACCAGAGCTGAGCCAGCTTAGGATAATCAGGTACGTTGGTTCCAGTTGGTGTCCATGCAACACGTGCTGGGCTGCGATAGAACTCAATCAAGCCACCGTACTTAGCAGCATTCTTCGTGAAGTACTCATGACGAATGTCGGAGTCACGAACAAATGTTACACCTTCAATCGATTTTTTGAGTGAAGTAGTTTTTGAATTGATGAACTGTGCATATAACCAAGCAGCTGCTTTACGTTCATCAGGTGTAGATTTGAAGAAGGTCCATGAACCTACGTCCTGATAACCATTCTGCATACCTTCTTTCCAGTATGGGCCATGTGGTCCTGGAGCCATACGCCATTTAGGTGAACCATCTGCATTGTTAACCGCAGGTGCTTTTGCCATCGATGCAGTAAAGGCGGTGTACCAGAAGATTTGCTGAGCAATCTGACCTTGACCAGGAACAGGACCCGCTTCTGAGAACGTCATACCCATTGCTTCTTTTGGTGAATACAGCTTCATCCAATCGATGTACTTGGTCAACGCATAAACAGCAGCAGGTGAGTTAGTTGCGCCGCCACGAGAAACAGAAGCACCCACTGGTGTGCACTTGTCAGCACCTACACGAATACCCCATTCATCAACTGGCATACCGTTAGGAATACCTTTGTCAGCGGTACCTGCCATCGATAACCATGCATCGGTAAAGCGCCATCCTAATGATGGATCTTTTTTGCCGTAGTCCATATGACCATACACTTTTTTACCGTCGAGCTCTTTCACATCATTGGTAAAGAAGTTAGCGATGTCTTCATAGGCAGACCAGTTTTGTGGCACACCTAAGTCATAGCCATACTTAGCTTTAAATTTGTCTTGTAAATCTTTGCGAGCAAACCAGTCAGCACGGAACCAGTAGAGGTTAGCAAACTGTTGGTCTGGTAATTGATAAATTTTCTTATCAGGACCAGTCACAAAACTAATACCAATAAAATCTTTCAGATCTAAACCTGGGTTGGTAAATTCTTTACCTGCACCAGCCATGTAATCAGAAAGAGGAATCACTGCACCATAACGGAAGTGGGTACCAATTAAGTCAGAGTCAGAGATCCAACCGTCATAAATACTTTTACCGGATTGCATAGACGTCTGCAGTTTTTCAACTACGTCGCCTTCTTGAATCAAGTCATGTTTAACTTTAATACCGGTGATTTCTTCAAAAGCTTTGGCCATCACCTTAGATTCATAAACGTGAGTATCAATGGTTTCTGATACAACGCTAATTTCATTCACACCCTTGGCTTTGAGTTTAGCAGCAGCATCAATAAACCACTTCATTTCATCAAGCTGTTGTTTCTCGCTTAAGGTTGAAGGTTTGAACTCTTGCTTCACCCACTTTTCGGCTGCCTTCATGTCAGCTTGGGAAGCACCCGAAGCCAGCATAGCTGCAATCGCTATTGCGCTAAGTTTAAGTTTCACGACTTTATCTCCTCTGCCTTCCCGGTCTTATAAGCACGACCACCGGCGGGAAGTTATCCGGGGTCATGATGAAGCGAGGGTTAACCCCAACGCATTCAAAATTTATATCGTTGTAACGCTAGTTAATGTAATGGTCAACCCCAACGCATCACAATAATGAGTAAAGCAAATCCTAAAACTGCACCGATGTATTGTGTGACATCCGTTAGTCCAGCCCACGCTAAATTAACATAAGCAGCGCATAGCAATCCAATAAACAAACGATCACCACGTGTCGTTGAAATAGGAAGAAATCCTTTTCTTTCTAAACTAGGTGATTTGACTTGCCAAATTGTCATTCCAATTAACATAATCAAAACACTAATGAAAAAAATAGCAATCGGTGTTGTCCATGCCATCCATGAAAGAGCTTGTCCCATTTATACCCTCCCCATCGCAAAACCCTTAGCGATGTAATGTCGCACAAACCAAATCACTAAGGCACCTGGCACAATGGTGAGCGTACCAGCAGCAGCTAACACTCCCCAATCCATACCGGCTGCAGAAACAGTGCGCGTCATCGTGGCAGCAATTGGTTTTGCATTCACAGAGGTAAGTGTTCGAGCAAGTAATAATTCAACCCAACTAAACATGAAACAAAAGAAAGCTGTAACACCTATGCCTGACTTAATAAGAGGCAGAAAAATTTTCACGAAAAATTTAGGAAAACTATAGCCATCTATGTAAGCAGTCTCATCAATTTCTTTAGGAATGCCTGACATAAAACCTTCCAATATCCATACAGCTAAAGGCACATTAAACAGTAAGTGCGCTAATGCGACAGCTAGATGCGTGTCCATCATCCCGACGGTGGAATACAGTTGAAAGAAAGGTAAAAGAAAAACTGCAGGCGGTGTCATGCGATTAGTTAACAACCAAAAAAATACATGCTTATCGCCTAAAAAAGAATAGCGAGAAAAAGCATAAGCAGCAGGTAATGCTAAGGTAACCGACATCACCATATTAAGTGCGACATAAATAATAGAATTAATGTAACCGCTATACCAAGACTCATCTGTAAAGATAGTCAGGTAATTATTAAAAGTAAGATGAGTAGGCCACATCGTCATGACACCAATGATTTCTTCATTGGTTTTCAATGACATGTTGAGCATCCAATAAATCGGTAATAGCGATCCAGTGAGGAAGCAGACTAAGATCAGCCGCGAAATATTTTTGCGCATCATGCTTGATCTCCTGTTCCTACACGCTGCATCCAGTTATATAAAATAAATGAGAACAGCAAGATGATCAGAAAATAAATCAAAGAAAATGCAGCCGCAGGACCTAAGTCAAATTGGCCTACCGCTTTTTGCGTTAAGTATTGTGAAAGGAAGGTGGTGGCATTACCAGGGCCGCCGCCGGTTAACACAAAAGGCTCGGTATAAATCATGAAGCTATCCATGAAGCGTAAGAGCACAGCAATCATCAGTACATTACGTAGTTTAGGTAATTGAATAAAACGAAACACAGCAAAACGTGATGCACCATCTATTCGTGCAGCTTGGTAATACGCATCTGGAATAGCGCGTAAACCGGCATAGCAAAGTAAAACAACTAATGGTGTCCAATGCCAGATATCCATCACCAACACCGTTATCCAAGCATCAAATGAATCACCGGTGTAGTTATAGCTAATGCCTGCGTTATTAATGGTATTGCCGAGTAAGCCTATGTCACCACGACCAAAGATTTGCCAGATAGTGCCGACTACATTCCAAGGTATTAGCAGAGGTAACGCAACTAAAACTAAAGATAAAGAAGCACGCCATCCTTGCGCAGGCATAGTTAACGCAACACCTATGCCAAGTGGAATTTGAATCACAAGCACAGCAATTGAAAATATCAGCTGACGGAATAAAGCGCCGTGTAAATCACTATCGCGCATCACAGCACGAAACCATTCCATGCCTACAAAGACCGCTTGATCAGGTCCAAGAATATCTTGTACCGAGTAATTCACTACCGTCATTAAAGGCATGATGGCTGAAAACGCCACCGATAAAATCACGGGAAGAATAAGCCACCATGCTTTGTTGTTATAGGTTTTCATCTTATCGCACCCGTTTATCGTTTACATAAAAGAGCGTGCGCTCTGAAGGAAAGCTAAGCCAAATAGGTGAACCAACTTTACCCGGTTCATGTCGTAACTTGGCAGCGACTTTATGTTCGCCAAGCTGACAGCTCGCTAGCCAATGCGTGCCCATATTGCGCACCATAGTCAATTGTGCAGGTAAAGTATTTGCTATGGATGTGGCATGACATTCAACAAATTCAGGCCGTATACCTAACTTAATTGTATTGTTAGCTGCTCCACTGCTAACTGCATGCAGCAAATTCTCAGGTGCAGATAAAGCTACTTCTACACCGTTAATAAATGCTTTATTTTGCGACACACTACAAGGCAGTAAATTCATACCAGGATTGCCGATAAAGTAACCGACGAAGGTATGTTCAGGCTCTTCAAACAAAGCCTGTGCAGAACCGACTTGTACGACTTCGCCTTGCGTCATCACGACGACTTGATCAGCAAAAGTTAATGCTTCTACTTGATCATGCGTGACATAAATAAGCGAGAGTTTTAATTCATGATGAATCTCTTTTAGCTTACGTCGCAATAACCACTTTAGATGCGGATCAATCACAGTTAACGGTTCATCAAATAAAACAGCAGCGACATCAGGTCGTACTAAGCCACGTCCTAAAGATATTTTTTGTTTTGCATCAGCTGTTAAACCACTTGCACGATGTTTGAGATCAGAAGTGAGCTCAAGAATTTCTGCAATTTGATCAACACGTTTAGTGATGTCAGCCGTTTTCCATCCGCGATTTTTTAAAGGGAAGGCAAGATTTTCGCGCACCGTCATCGTGTCGTAAATAACAGGGAATTGAAACACCTGCGCTATGTTACGAGCTTCGGTTGGCAGCCTAGTCACATCTTTACCATCGAACAGTACTTGTCCTTCGGATGGAATGACTAAACCAGAAATAATATTGAGTAAGGTCGTCTTGCCACAACCAGAGGGGCCAAGTAATGCATAAGCACCACCATCATCCCATGTCATGGTCATAGGCAGTAATGCATAGTCCGAAGGAGAAGTCGGATGTGCTTTGTAATAATGGGCGAGGTTGACTAATTCTATACGTGCCATGGTCAAGCTCCTGCCTGGCTAGGTGCAAACAATAATGCACCGTCATGATCGAAGATGAAAACATCTTCTGGCTGAAAATACAGCGTGGCAGCCACACCGATTTCTAGTTGATGTACACCAGATAACTGGGCAACTAAAGAAATGCCGCCATGATGAAAATGTACATAGGTTTCTGAACCACTAATCTCAGCCAGATCGACGTTAGCATGCAGAGCATAATCATTACTGTGTTCTGAAGAGAGTCGCAGACTATGTGCGCGCAGTCCAAGTACAACTTCATGACGACTCCCTACACAAGCACGCTGACTTGCTGAAAGAGGTAGATGCATACCATCAGCAATGGTGGCAACGCCATTTGTATCGAGCTTAGCTGGCATTAAATTAATCGGAGGATCACTAAACGTGCGAGCAGTTTGAATGGAGCTAGGCGCATTAAAGACAGCTAAGGTTTTGCCGTGCTGTAGTAATCGACCTTCATGCATGACGATAGTGTGTCCACCGAGTTGTAATGCTTCGAGTGGTTCTGTGGTTGCATACACTACGGTTGTTTTTCCACTTGAAAAAAGTTCAGTTAATTCACTGCGTAGTTCTTCACGTAATTTGTAATCAAGATTAACCAGTGGCTCATCTAATAATAATAAGCCCGCTTCTTTTATTAAAGCACGTGCTAATGCGGTTCTTTGTTGTTGTCCACCCGAGAGTGCAGCGGGATGACGATCGAGAAAAGCAGAAATATGTAAACGCTCTGCCATAGAATTGACGCGGCTATGAATCTGTTCTTCGGAAAGTTGTCCTGCAATTCTTAATGGCGAAGCAATGTTTTCAAAAACAGTTAATGAAGGATAGTTAATGAATTGCTGATACACCATTGCCAGATTACGTTCGCGAACGGGAACGCCAGTGACATCAACACCATCTGCAATGACTTTGCCTTCAGTAGGTTTATCTAGACCCGCCATTAAACGCATCAGCGTGGTCTTGCCTGCGAGTGTCGCGCCAAGAATAATATTGATTGCGCCCGGTACTAGCGCAACCGTTAGAGGATAAAGATGCGTTTCAGCGCCCAGCTTTTTGCTGACGCCTTGTAGTTCAAGCCGCACTGCGCGTCTCCTGACTTTTTTCTGCGACCACTTTATTATTTACTGCGAGGTCTACAGAAGTTTTTTATTTTCGGTTTTCAATCCAACGGTCTATCTTGTGTGCAGTGTCTGCTGGGACATGAAGTCCCAACTTAGAACGTCGCCACAGTATATCGGCACTGTTATGTGCCCATTCATTTTTTAACAGATATTCCAGCTCTGCCGTATACAGTTGCGGTGCAAGCTCTTCACCCATATCGGCTAAGGCATGTCGTCCTGCCAATAGCTTTCTGGTGCGAGTACCGTAAGCACGCGCATAACGCGCAATTAATTTAGCAGGTAGCCAGTTAAATTCATTATGAAGTTGACAAACAAAACCTTCGTATTCTCTTACTGATTTATTTTGAGGTTGGTTGCCATATAAATCACCACCTGGCAGACAAGCATGTTCAGTCCAGTTACCACGATGATTGCCGAGTTTAGGCGCAAGTAAGTCGACTGCTTCTTCAGCGAGTTTACGGAAGGTTGTGATCTTTCCACCGAAAACCGAGAGCAGCGGTGCAGTTTCACCTTCTAAATCCAATTTATAGTCGCGCGTGATTTCAGAGGCATTGGCTGAGTCATCTTCTAACAGAGGGCGCACGCCAGAATAAGACCACACCACGTCTGCTGGAGTAAGTGATTTTTTAAAATAACGCTGCGTGAGTTCACAGAGATAAGTGATTTCGCTCGCATCGATTTCTACCTTATTGGTATCACCGTGATATTCCACATCTGTCGTACCAATCAGCGTGAAATCTTGCTCATAGTTGATGGCAAAAACAATGCGCCCATCTGGATTTTGGAAAATATAAGCATAGGGGTGATCAAACAATTGTTTGACCACGATATGGCTACCTTTAATTAAGCGCAGCGCTTTAGAGCTAGGTCTATGCGCAGCATCTTGCAAAAATTGTGTTGTCCATGGTCCGGCAGCATTGACTAATGAGCGAGCGTGGACTTGGGTGGTTTGACCGTTTTCATTGCGTAGGGTGGCTTGCCATTGATCATTTACTCGGCTAGCTGTTTCACAACGCGTATGGGTAAGTATGGTGGCTCCATGTTCGGCAGCATCCAAGGCGTTAAGTACGACTAAACGCGCATCATCTACCCAGCCATCAGAATAAATGAAACCCTTAGTGAATTCGGATTTAAGTGATTGACCTGCTGCATGGGTTCGTAAATTAATACTGCCTGAACCAGGCAGAAGTTCACGTTTTGCCAGAAAGTCATATACCCAGAGTCCGGCGCGTATCATCCAAGCCGGTCGTTGTCCTTGGTCATGCGGCATCACAAAACGCATGGGCCACATAATGTGCGGCGCTGCGCGCAACAAGACTTCGCGCTCAATTAAGGCTTTACGAACCAGTCCAAATTCATAGTGTTCGAGATAACGTAGCCCGCCATGGATTAATTTTGTGGAAGCCGATGAGGTGTGAGAAGCGAGATCATCTTTTTCACACAGCACCACTGACAAACCTCGGCCGGCCGCATCTCTGGCGATGCCAGCACCATTAATGCCGCCGCCTATGATGAGCACATCGCAATCGAGAGTTTGTTGGGCTACTTCCATGTGCAGTGAACGATATTTTTATGAAGTGCAATGAGGTGTGAGTAACCACTTCCACCATAAGCATTTATATAAAATGCCATAGCAAAACAGTTACTCACTAAACCAATAGAAAAATGAGATTGTGGATTGCTAAAGAGGTGGTCTGTATCGATAATGCGTAATAACAATATCCTCTAAACGAACAAAAATCAACATACTATTCATCAAATGCGTTCGCTTCTTTTCTTTATTTTCTTTTTGAAATTTGTTCGGAGTTGCTATGACACTTAATCCGCGTCAGCGACGATTGCTTGAGGCAGTGCGGCGCCATGTCACGGTGTCGGTTGAAGATCTGGCTTCGCAACTCCAAGTCACGCCACAAACAGTGCGGCGTGATGTGAAATTGATGGAAGAAGCCAAACTTTTGGCGCGCTACCATGGTGGCGTGGGCTTGCCGTCTTCTGTTGAGAATATCGACTATAGCCAGCGTCTAGTATTGAACATGGACGCAAAACGCAGAATTGCCGCAGCCGTTGCAGAGCGAGTTCGCCCTGGCAGCTCCTTGTTAATTAATATTGGCACCACCACGGAGGAAGTAGCGCGCGCATTGGTCGATCATCAAGGCTTGCATGTGGTGACCAATAATCTGAATGTGGCTGCAATTTTGGCGGATCAGCCAGGATGCGAAGTCATACTTGCTGGTGGTGTGGTGCGTGGTCGAGATCGTGGAATCGTAGGCGAATCAACCATCGATTTCATACGCCAGTTTAAAGTTGATGTGGGCATTATCGGTGTCTCTAGCATAGAGCCAGATGGCACCCTGCGTGACTTTGATCCACGTGAAGTGAAAGTAGCTCAGGCAATTATTGAACAGTCACGTGAAGTTTGGTTGGTTGCAGACTATGACAAATTTAGTCGGCAAGCGATGGTGAAATTAGCGCATTTATCAGAAATCGATAAACTTTTTTGTGATGCTGCGCCACCGCCAGCATTATCAAAACTACTGGCAGAAGCACATGTAGAGATTGTGATTGCTGGCTAAGTAATAAATTAAGATGACAGGCTTACCCTATAGAGGTGTAAGTTATTGGGCAAAATTAGTCCGCTTTGGGCGATAATAGAGAGATTAAATACGGTTTCAGGAATAGTTATGTCCACATCATTTGCACCACTAAAAAACGATACATTCTTGCGCGCCTTAATGCGCCAACCTACTGATTACACCCCACTGTGGCTAATGCGCCAAGCTGGCCGTTATTTACCTGAATATCGCGAGACGCGTAAACAAGCCGGCTCTTTCATGGGTTTGGCGACCAATCCAGATTACGCAACCGAAGTCACCTTGCAACCCTTAGATCGTTACAAGCTCGACGCTGCGATTTTATTCTCCGATATTTTGACCGTACCCGATGCTATGGGACTGGGCTTATCCTTTGCCGAAGGCGAGGGTCCACGCTTTGCGCATCCATTGCGTGATGAAAAAGCGGTACGTGCATTGCAAGTCCCTGATCTCTCTAGCCTGCAATATGTGTTTGATGCAGTAACCCAGATTCGCCGTAGCCTAGATGGTCGCGTTCCACTGATTGGTTTTTCTGGTAGCCCTTGGACACTGGCATGCTACATGGTGGAAGGTGGCGGCTCGGATGATTTCCGTTTGGTTAAAAGCATGCTGTATGACCGACCAGATTTGATGCACCATATTTTGAAAACCAATGCAGCAGCAGTGGCGGGCTACTTGAATGCACAAATAGAAGCTGGTGCTCAAGCAGTGATGATTTTTGATACATGGGGTGGCGCGTTAGCAGATGGCATTTACCAGACATTTTCGCTGGCTTATATACGTGAAGTTGTGAAGCAGTTGAAAAGCGAACATAACGGCGTAAAGATTCCATCGATTGTATTCACCAAAGGCGGTGGTTTGTGGCTAGAAGAAATCGCTGACATAGGTGCAGATGCAGTGGGTTTAGATTGGACTGTTAATCTCACCACAGCACGCGCTAAAGTGGGTAACAAAGTCGCCTTGCAGGGAAATCTCGATCCAAATGTATTGTTCTCGAAACCAGAGCAAATTAGATCCGAAGTGGAAAAGACTTTGCAGGCATTTGGCAAACCCACAGCGAATTCTGGTCATGTCTTTAACCTAGGGCATGGGATTTCGCAATTTACTCCGCCTGAATCCGTAACGGTGTTGGTTGATGCCGTGCATGAAATTAGTCGCAGCATGCGCGCCTAATATTTGGTCTAGGTAAAAGGAGATCTTCCTGCTTTACGCTAATCTCCTTCGCTGTTATACACATTAAATTTTGCATTTTTAAGAATGGCCGGTGATTCAGCTGTAATAGAGAAATATCAGCATGCGGATCTCTACAAGCTTGATTTCATGAGAGATTTACTTAAATTAGCCAAATAGATTTGAGGAATTCTTGTCTAAAAAGAGGCGGGCATTACAAAATCGAAAAGATTTGTACACAAAGATATCCACACCTTATCTTCAAGAACATCACTTTCTTTTAAGTTTCAGAATAATTTTTGACTCGCTCTAGGTAGCTAGAAATAGCGTTGACGTAATTTAAGAGAGTCGGAATGCAAAGAATTAAAAATGGATTAAAACATGTGCGTAATGCATGCTTAAAAGCCATGAACTAACAGCAAAATACCTGTTTATAGTTGATTTAAAGTTGCACTTATTCACAAAACGTTACGCCCATAAGTCAAGCAGAAAATTTTTAAAATATTTTTTTACTGTTCAAACAGCCTATTGCTAACTAGTTGATTTATATAGGCTTAATGCATTGCATCCCTTTTGTGCAAAATGTGTTCACCCGCATAAAATCAAGGCTTTTCAGCTGTCAAGCCCTAGTTGCACACAAAGTTATCCACAGCTCTTGTGGATATTGGAAAATAACTTTGTAAACCGAGGGTTTAGCCAAATTTCTGAGGAATTACATTAAGTTGTGGATTACAGAATATTAAGAATCGCCCTAGACACCCCGCTTGACAGTGAATTTGATTATCGGTGGATAGTTTCTGACAAAAACGCAGCCTTACCGCAGCCCGGACAGTTTGTACTGGTGCCATTTGGCCGTCGTGAAATCGTTGGATGTATTCTCAGTATTCATGACTCGACGGATGTCCCGCCAGATAAATTGCGCGATGTAATCGCGGTACGTAGTCAACTTTCGCCACTTTCAACGACTTGGATTGCCCTTTGCCGGTTTGCAGCGGACTATTACCAACGTCCGATTGGGGAAGTCGTGTTACCGGCTTGTCCAAAAAATCTGCGTGCTCTGAAAACCACGGCACTTGATAAAGCTTTAAAAAAAACTGCAACGCAGTTACCAGATGCAAGTGCGCAAGCGCCCGCTAAACCTGACCTGAACCAAGAACAACAATTCGCAGTAGAAGCGCTGACTGCGAGCCCAGAATTTTCAACTAGTCTTTTATTTGGTGTAACGGGTAGTGGTAAAACAGAAGTGTATTTACATGCAGCAGAACGCATACTCAATCAAGCTGCAGAAAAAAAACAACCCGCTCAAATTCTCATCTTGGTGCCAGAGATTAATCTCACGCCACAACTCGAACAAAATATCAGAACACGCTTTCCACATGTCATCGTAGCGACCCTACATAGTCAACTGGCAGAAGGAGAAAGAACACAGCAGTGGCTATTAGCGCATCAGGGACAGGCTGCGATTGTGTTGGGCACAAGACTGGCCGTGCTTGCTTCCCTGCCGCATTTAAAGTTCATCGTGATCGATGAAGAGCATGATCCATCTTATAAGCAGCAAGAAGGCTTACGTTACTCTGCACGTGACTTGGCAATTTGGCGTGCACATCAATTAAATATCCCCATTGTTTTAGGTTCCGCTACGCCCTCTATAGAAAGTTGGCAGGCAGCAGCAGTGGGGCGCTATAAAAAATTGGAATTGAAACAACGCGCTGCATCCAATGCAGTACTCCCTAAAGTGGGTGTAATAGACATGGAGCGCAATAAAGCGCAACAAGGTTTAACTACACCACTGATAGCAGCCATTCGATTACGTTTAGAAAAAGGAGAGCAGTCACTCTTATTTTTAAATCGTCGTGGTTATGCACCAGTAATTCATTGCGATGCTTGTGGTTGGATTAGTCAATGCAGAAGATGTACCGCATTCATGGTCTTTCACAAACCAGATAGACGACTACGCTGTCATCACTGTAGTGCAGAACAACGCATACCCTCTGCCTGCCCAACCTGCGGTAATACAGATTTACAACCATTGGGACGCGGCACACAAAGAGTCGAAGAGCAATTACAAGAATTATTTCCACAGGCGCGCATATTACGCATAGATGCAGATTCGACCCGTAAAAAAGGGAGTGCGCAAGCTGCCTTTGATGCCGTGCATAGAGGTGATGTGGATATATTGCTAGGCACGCAAATGGTCGCCAAAGGACATGACTTTCAACGACTCACGTTAGTAGGTGTGATTAACCCAGACACTGCTTTATTTTCACAAGACTATCGCGCAGGTGAAAGATTGTTTGCACAGTTAATGCAAGTAGCAGGGCGCGCAGGTCGTGCGGCGAAAACAGAAACCGGTAATAAAAGTGTGGTGTTGATTCAAACGCGTTATCCAACTCATCCACTATATAAAGCTGTGTTAAAGCATGACTATCCAGGATTTGCACAAGCCACATTAGTAGATAGACAGTCAGCTAGTCTGCCGCCATTTGCTTATCAAGCGTTATTGCGCGCAGAAGCGAAAGAATTAAAACAAGCCATAGAGTTTTTAGAAAATGCAAAAAATCTCATGGCGCATGAACAAATTAGTTTTAATGATCCAGTGCCGCTAACGGTAATGCGTGTCGCCGGTTTAGAGCGAGCGCAATTATTGTTAGAGTCACAGTCGCGCGCGCAGCTACAAGGATTTTTAAAAACATGGATGCAAAGCTTACGCGCATTAAAGTCACGCGTTCGTTGGACTTTAGAAGTGGATCCCTTAGATATTTAAGAGCAGCCAACAATAAAAAAACGCAGCTTACTGCAAAGGTGCATCGAGTTGACCTTGATCTGCTAATTGTCGAATAACGCGTATGGTATCGATATCCGATTCTTCATAAGCGGAACGACGAAAATCATTGTAAATCGCATTTTCTTTATCGTCGTTATCCGGCAAATGATCATCATATTCAAAGCGCACAAAGAGCGCAACCGGTTGAGGCTCTTCTATGGTCATGCTTAAGTCGGATACAGGAATCTCATTTTGTTGTGGTACGTGATAAAGCACCTGCTGCATAAACTCAAATCGTACTGAATCATGAATAACTAATTGTCCAAAACTTAAAATACGCGCTAAATGTTGCGCAGAGCGTTCAATGATTTCACAGCTGTCTAAGCCTAGCTGAAAAAGCGTAGGGCGTTCAGCGCGAATCACCAGGCCATGCCACAACTGCTCGCGTGTTAAAAGCGGAATTAAAGGGTTATTTACATCATTAATTTCAATTAAGTGAACAAATTTCATAGCGGTTAAAAACGAATTAGCAAAGAAAGAAAAAAACCATCATTCAGCAAGACTTTAGCACGGCATACCCCGACAGCCCTCTAGTTTCGATACAATGTCGGTCTTAGACTTTGCGCTCCATCCCCCATAGAACATGCAGTCAGCACTTAACTCTCCCCAACGTGAAGCCGTTCAATACATGGATGGTCCATGCTTAGTGCTAGCTGGTGCCGGCTCAGGAAAAACCCGCGTCATCACACAAAAAATTACGCGCTTGATTGAAACCGATGGCTATGAAGCAAAGCATATCGCGGCACTAACATTTACCAATAAAGCTGCGCTAGAAATGCGCGAGCGTATTGCAAAATTACTCAAAGAACCGAAAGCAGCAAAACAACTCACTGTCTCAACCTTTCATTCTTTGGGTGTGAATATTTTGCGACGTGAAGCAGCAGCACTTGGTTTGAAAGATCGTTTTTCTATAATGGATAGCGATGATTGTTTTGCTATCGTTCAGGACTTATCTGCGACCACAGATAAAGCAGCGATACGTCGCATGCAAAACCATATGTCGTTATGGAAGAACGGTCTCATCAGTCCTGAACAAGCATTGCAAGAAGCTCAAGATGAAGTGCAAGCACAAGCAGCGCGAGTCTATAGAAATTATCTTTCTACTTTGTCGAGTTATCAGGCAGTCGATTTTGATGACTTGATACGACTGCCGGTAGAGTTATTTCAACGCGATGAAGCGGCGCGCGATCGTTGGCAACGTAAGTTACGTTATTTGCTCATCGATGAATATCAAGACACCAATACCTGTCAGTATGAGTTGGTAAAACTACTTGTCACAGGTCCAGGTAAGAAATCTATGTTTACAGCAGTGGGTGATGATGATCAAGCCATCTACGCATGGCGTGGTGCAACCATAGAAAACCTTAAAACACTACAAACAGATTTTCCTGATCTCAAGCTAATTAAACTCGAACAAAATTATCGTTCCAGCACGCGTATCTTGCAGGCAGCAAATGCAGTCATTGCAAATAATCCTAAGCTGTTTGAAAAAGTACTCTGGTCTGAACATGGCTTAGGTGATCCCATCAAAGTCTTAGCAATGGATGATGAAGAAGCTGAAGCAGATCAGGTTGCGATCATGTTGTCAGCGCATAAGTTTGAGCGACGTGCAAAATTTTCTGACTATGCGATTCTGTATAGAGGCAATCATCAGTCACGTGCATTAGAAAAAGCCTTAAGACGTGAACGTATTCCTTATGTTATGTCAGGCGGACAAAGTTTTTTTGAGCGCTCTGAAATCAAAGACATCATTAGTTATTTACGTTTGATTGCAAATGCAGATGATGATCCTGCTTTTATTCGAGCAGTCACCACGCCTCGTCGTGGAATAGGTCAAGCCACATTGGAAGTATTGGGTGCCTTTGCAGGTCAGTGGCAATGCTCATTATTCGAAGCAGTATTCAAAAGTGGTTTAGAAGCCAAATTAGGTGACAGGCAGTTAGAGCCTTTGCGTGCATTTTGTGATTTCATTAATCAACTCGAATCACGTGCAGCTCGTGTAGGTGCTACTGCAACAGGAGAAAATGCAGCAGCTGTCTTAGATGACATGATGAAAGAAATCAATTACGAAGCCTATCTCTATCAAACCTTTGACGATATGCAGGCGCAAGACAAATGGCAAAACGTATTAGATTTTGTTGACTGGCTAAAGCAAAAAGGGAATGGCGGTCGTGAAGGTGAAGATCCAGAAAAATCTTTATTAGAGCTGACCCAAATGGTGGCACTCATGAGCATGTTAGAGGGCCGTGATCAAGATCCCGATGCTGTACGACTCTCCACGCTACATGCAGCGAAAGGATTAGAGTTTGGTCATGTTTTCATGGTGGGTGTAGAAGAAGGCATACTGCCGCATAAAGGTGATCCTGATGCGCCAGCAGCAAGCATTGCTGCGCGCTTGGAAGAAGAACGACGGCTTATGTATGTAGGCATCACGCGTGCTCAAAGAAGTCTGACACTCACGTGGTGTAAAAAAAGGCGACGTGCACGCGATAGCGCACCCTGTGAAGTATCGCGCTTTATAAAAGAAATGCGTTTAGAAGAAGGCAATGCAGCGCCTAGTGATGAAGAACAAATGACGCCACAAGACCGATTAGAAGGATTAAAAGCGCTTTTACAAAAGCCGAAAGCAGCCTAAGCATGGCCGTTAGCGATAAAAATAATGCGGGTGGTTTTCGTAATCCGTATAACTTGCCGAGTAAAATTTGTTTACATTGTTCTCGCCCATTTGTATGGCGTAAAAAATGGCGAGCTACGTGGGATGCCGTGCAATATTGTTCAGATGCCTGCAGAAAGAATAAACATGAATCTCGAAGATAGACTCATCGCACTAGAAACTAAAATCACAGCGCAGGAAGATTTGCTCGATGTGCTGAATCAAACTGTGTATAAACAGCATAAAAAAATCGACGAGTTAGAAAATTTATGTATAACCCTAGCCCGACGTTTGGCTGATACACAATATAACGATGGTAGTGGTGCTTTATTAGCGAATGAAAAACCACCGCATTATTAAATAATGAATTGATCATGTCGCGCGAAATAAATGAAAAAATTCTGGCTTCGCTTCGTACAGAATTAAATCTACAAACAGCAGAATATCCTTGGGCAGACTTACAGCGACAGTTTGCCGCAGGTGGTGTAATTGCAGTTGACCCAGAACTTGATTTAGTCGATGTGGCTGCACGTATCGCTGCTGATGACAAGCAATCTGTAGAGCGCTGGATGGAAACTAAGCAGCTATCCCAAGTGTTAGATGAACAAGCGCAGCAATGGTTAGATAACAATGCCATGCTGTGGACAGTGGTAGTCAAACCTTGGATCTTGGTACAAGAAAGACGACAACCCTCGCGTCATTAATTTTCGCAAATAATTTTTATGAGCCTAAGCTGGTTAATTACGAATGTGATTGCTGCATTAATGCTGCCTCCTATGCTGATGGTTTTGTTAGCATTGTTAGGCTTTGTTTTAGCGCGTAGCAATAAATGGTTGGGGCGTGGATTAGTTACAGTGGCATTTTTATTATTAGTCGTGCTCTCAACCTCAGCAGGCTCACGTTGGTTAATTAGACCATTAGAAGCAAAGTCTTTCCCACTCCTATCGGTGAAAGAAAGTCAGGCGCAAGCGATCGTAATATTAGGTGGTGGACGTCTTTATACGGCACCGGATGATGATGGTCGTGATTTGCCGAATGCACAAACCTTATTGCGCTTACGTCGTGCAGCACAACTTCATCGACTTACAAATTTACCCATTTTAGTCAGTGGTGGTTCACCAGAGATTGCTGCAGTGAGTGAAGCAGATTTAATGGCACGTTCACTGCAAGAAGATTTTCGTGTGCCGGTGAAATGGGTAGAAGGAAGCAGTGATAACACAGCGCAAAATGCTCAACGTTCAGGTGAGATATTGCATGCTGCAGGCATTCATCGTATTTTTCTTGTGACCGATGCGATGCATATGCCGCGCGCGAAAAATATTTTTCAAAGCAAGGGTTTGACTGTAACGCCTGCACCAACAGGCTTTCATGCAAAAAGCCCCTTAATGCCGCATGATTTCATTCCTTCTGCTGGCGCTTTAAAAGACAGTCACTATGCCATGCATGAATGGCTGGGCTTACTGTGGTATCGCCTTCGACATAGTAGTGCTTTTTAAATTTAATAAGGTCATACAAACTAAATGCAAGACGAAAAAAAACCGACTTCTCTAAGTCGGTTTTTTAATGCGCATAAAATTTATACGCGCATGGTTCGTATTACTTAACCGCTGCAATCATGTAATCAACTGCTGCTTTAACTTCTTCATCGGATACGTTTGCACCACCTTTGGCAGGCATCACGCCGGCCTTACCTTGATAGCCTTTGATGGCATGGGTATAGAGTGTTTCCTTGCCTTGCGCCACACGCGCACTCCACGCTGCTTTGTCACCAAACTTAGGCGCACCGGCAATACCAGCACCGTGACAAGCTGAACATGCGGCTTCAAATATTTTTTTACCTGTATCTGCAGTAATCTTAGCGGGAGCAGCAGTTGCACTCGCTGCTGCATCAATTGTCGCCGCTTGACTGCCAGCGCCAAATTGATAGCCTTCATCAGCGATCGGTTTGATACGAGCAGCAATCGATTCAGGTGATTGAGAATTTGAACCAGCGCCAGTTTTAGGCGCACCACCTACATACATCACCAATAAGACGATGATGGCAATCGGTATAACAAAGGCCGCAACAACGGTAGCGATTAATTGTGTTGGGGTTTTAATGGGTGACTCGTGCTCTTCGTGGGCTTCGCTCATGATTTCCTCTAATGCGTTTAAAGTCTTAGCCGGACAAGTCTCAAAATGCGAGGGACCAGCTTTAATAAACCGAATGCATGACATTCGATAAAGCATGAGATTATAGACGAAAGCCTGAGATTTGAGCCGTAGATCGCCCTTTTTGCGTGGACTGAGCTGTCGGAAAAAGGTATCCTTGCCGCGCTTTGACTAGTGTTTCCCGCGCGGCTGTAGCTCAGTGGATAGAGTATTGGCCTCCGAAGCCAAGGGTCGCTGGTTCGATTCCAGCCAGCCGCGCCAGCTTGTTTTTTTACTGCCTACCTCGCACATGGCCTCAACCATAGAAAAAAGAATCGCCATGCTTGCCGATTCGATAAAATTTAGCGTCCTGCTGATAAAGGGATTTGCCTGACCACAAAGGGTTCGCGCGGTTGATCGGCTCGTACATCAACGACCACCAGATTTTTTTGCAAACCCCCTTGTACAACTACACGAGTGAGGTGATCCACGCGCGCACCATCCGCAGTAGTCATAGGTTGATCAATTTTTAAAACATGGGTATCACCCTGTATCAATAACACGGGCTTATTCCAACGAATTACTTCTTCTTGAAAAGCAGAAAGCCAACTTTTAAATCCAGTGCTGTCTGCTTCCTTGCCACCCGCATAAAAAGTATCCGCTTGCATAGCAAACACGATTCCAAGATCACCACGCTTTTGTGCTTGCGCGAAGGTATCACGCATCCAAGCGATGTTCGCTTCATTGCGTAGATTAAATTCAATCGAAGAAGGTAAATCGAGTTGTAAATTATTATTTGATCCGACTATGTGTAGCGTTGCAAAGCTAAATTTATTTTGATGCCACCGTCGATTTTCTATAAACAAGGCAAAGCGTGCATCATCAGATTGAAGTTGCATAGCAAGTGGTTTTTTACCAAAGCTATTTTTATTTGCGAAAAAAATCCCACGTATTTTTTCTAATCGTTCTAAGGGATCATATGCACCATTCGAAGTGCGATGACAATCCGTCCATTCATTATCGCCAGGTGTGTAAATCAAGGCTTGTGTAAAGCGTTCAAATTCTTCGCGTACTGCTAGATAGATTTCATCTGAACATACACTAGAGCCAGATTTAATATCGCCCACATGAATAGTAAAAGCGAGTTTATTTTTATTCAGCGTGTCAGTGACTGCGGTTAATTCTGATAAGGGTCCGTAGGGTACATCGCCAATAGCAGCGAATGAAAACGACTGTGCAGACGCTGAAGAAAAAAAGCAACAAGTAGTAAAGAAAATGCTTGCACAAAATAATTGGCGAGTTCGCATAAATAAATCACTCAAAGAGAAAATTTAATTAACATTGTAACTGCCTTTAAAAATAGCAGTTTATAGATAATTAATTTTTTATTAAATTAGGATGAAGTTCATCAAGTATTGCGGCACCATGCTCTAAAACAAAATAGCGAAAGGCTTCAGCTGCTGCAGAATGATTACGACGGTTGAGCGCTACCACATGCCAAGCCCGTGAAATAGGCGTTTCATCAATATCAAGCACGGCAATTTCACCATACTTCACTTCTAATCCAACTGTGTGTAGCGATACAAATGAAATACCTAGATTAGCTATGACAGCTTGTTTGACACTTTCATTAGATGACATCTCCATAGAAATTTGGGGAGTCAGACTACGATCATTCAAAAATCGTTGCATGATGGCGCGCGTACCAGAGCCCTCTTCACGCGTAATGATTTCCATCTGACTGAGCGCCATGGGGGAAATACTATTTTGTAAAGCGAGAGGATGTTTGGGGTTAGCGATAAAAGCATGGGGGTGTGCTGCAAAAGCTTCAATCCGTGTATCTAAATCTACGGGAGTGCGCCCCATAATCGCCAAATCAATTTCGCTATCACGTAATAGCGCTACCATCTGATCGCGATTTCTCACCTCGAGTTTTATCCGTACGCCGAAGTGATCTTCTTTAAAGCGAGAGAGTAACTGCGGTAAGAAATATTTTGCGGTACTAACCAAGCCAATCTTGAGTATGCCGGCTTCTTTGCCTTGAAATCGCGTCAATGTAGTTTCTGCATCACGCATGGTTTCAATGATTCTCTTTGCGTAAACAAGAAAATACTCACCTGCAGTCGTCAATTCCACGCGTCTTCCCACTCTTGCAAAAAGCATAACGCCCATATCACTTTCTAGCTCTTTAATTTGCATGGAAATAGCAGGTGCTGTCAGGTTTAACTCAATAGCAGCCTTGTTAAAACTGTGATGTTTGGCTGCTGAAATGAATACGCGCAACTGACGCATACTTAAATTTTTGAGAAGTTTTAATGTTTGCATAAATGCTACAGATAAGAAAAACTGACCATTAAATAAATAATTGATGAATTTACCTTAACTAACGGCTTCAGTACAGTTCGATCATGCGTAAATAAAAATGCTTGCAGCCACTTGAAACGCAAAACGAATAACAGGAGAGCACATGAACAAACCCGTTGACGGTCGCATCACCGATATGAAAGAGCGCTACAAGGGTGGCGTATTGAAATACAAGCAAATGGGATATTGGCGTCCAGACTATGAGCCAAAAGAAACGGACTTCATCTGTGTATTTCGTATCACTCCACAAGAGGGCGTGGATGAAGTAGAAGCAGCAGCAGCGGTTGCTGGAGAATCATCGACCGCAACGTGGACTGTAGTGTGGACGGACATGCTGACTGCGCATGAAGATTATCAAGCAAAAGCATTTCGTGTTGATCGCGTTCCAGGTACAGGAGAAGGTACGGGCAAAGAGGCGCAATATTTTGCTTACATCGCTTACGATATTATTTTGTTTGAAGAAGGCTCAATTGCGAATGTCACAGCATCATTGATCGGCAATGTGTTTTCTTTCAAACCATTGAAAGCAGCGCGTCTGGAAGATATACGTATACCAGTTGCTTATTTGAAAACCTTCAAAGGCCCGCCAACCGGCATTATTGTTGAGCGCGAGCGTTTAGATAAATTTGGTCGTCCATTACTCGGCGCAACCATGAAACCTAAATTAGGTTTATCAGGGAAAAACTATGGTCGCGTTGTGTATGAAGGTTTAACCGGTGGATTAGATTTTACTAAAGATGACGAGAATATTAACAGCCAACCATTTATGCATTGGCGCGATCGTTTCTTGTTCTGTATGGAAGCTGTCAATAAAGCACAAGCAAATACTGGTGAAATCAAAGGCCATTATTTAAATGTGACTGCAGCGGACATGGAAGAAATGTACGCACGTGCTGAGTTTGCAAAGTCATTAGGTTCCAACATCATCATGATTGACTTGATCGTGGGATGGACTGCAATTCAATCCATGTCTAATTGGAGTCGCAAGAACGACATGATTTTACATATGCATCGTGCAGGTCACGGTACCTATACACGACAAAAAAATCATGGCGTTTCATTCCGCGTGATGGCTAAGTGGTTACGTATGGCAGGTGTAGATCATCTGCATGCAGGTACTGCAGTAGGTAAGTTAGAAGGAGATCCTATGACAGTACAAGGCTATTACAACGTATGTCGTGAATCACATAACAAACAAGATCTATCACGCGGTATTTTCTTTGAACAGCCATGGGCTGATTTAAAGAAAGTCATGCCAGTAGCATCAGGTGGTATTCACGTAGGTCAAATGCATCAACTCATCGACTTATTCGGTGACGACGTAGTCTTGCAATTTGGTGGTGGCACGATTGGTCATCCAGATGGCATACAAGCAGGTGCGATTGCTAACCGTGTGGGCTTAGAAACCATGGTGAAAGCACGTAATGAAGGTAAAGACATCATCAATGACGGCCCTGATATTCTTAAACAAGCCGCAAAAACTTGTAAGCCTTTGGAAAAAGCCTTAGAGACTTGGAAAGATGTGTCATTCAACTATACCTCTACTGACACACCAGACTTTGCTAATACACCGACTGCGTCGTAAGACAACTTAAAGGATAAAAAAATGCATATCACTCAAGGGCAGTTTTCTTTTTTGCCGCCACTAACTGATACAGAAATTCGTGCTCAAGTAGATTACGCATTGAGTAAAGGCTGGGCATTATCAGTTGAATGGACCGATGATCCTCATCCACGTAACTGCTACTGGCATATGTGGGGCAATCCTATGTTCCAAATAAAAGATGGCGCAGCG
Source organism: Bordetella parapertussis (assembly GCA_945883145.1). GTDB lineage: Bacteria > Pseudomonadota > Gammaproteobacteria > Burkholderiales > Burkholderiaceae_D > Pernthalerella. The sequence goes on from CAMCXB010000011.1 coordinate 25,948, forward strand.
GTTTTATTTGAAGTTAACGCATGCCGCAAAGAGCACTCAGAGGTTTATATTAAAGTTAATGCGTTTGATAACACACGTGGTGTGGAGTCTATGGTCATGAGTTTTATCGTACAGCGCCCAACAACTGAACCAGGTTTTGGTTTGCAACGTACGGAAGATCATGGCAGAAGCATACGCTACACCACCTTTAGCTATGCAACAAACAAACCTTCTGGCTCTCGTTATTAAGTAAAGAAAAAAGGACTCAGCCATGAATGCGCCAGACCAAGTTAAGTCTATTGATCTGCAAGAGATTTTGCGTGATTCAGATGTCGAGCCAGTAATGGCTCAGCTTGAAAATGAATTAATTGGATTGGCGCCAGTGAAAGCGCGCATACGTGAAATCGCTGCATTTTTGGTGGTGTCACGTGCGCGCGCTGGCTTGGGTTTGGAAGCAGCAACACCGAGTTTACATATGTGCTTTTCCGGTAATCCTGGTACCGGTAAAACTACGGTGGCCATGCGGATGGCAGAAATTTTGCATCGGTTAGGCTATGTCCGTAAAGGCCATGTGATATCTGTCACACGTGATGATTTAGTCGGTCAGTACATAGGCCACACAGCACCTAAGACTAAAGAGATTTTAAAAAAGGCCATGGGCGGTGTTTTATTTATTGATGAAGCATATTACTTATATCGTCCTGAAAATGAACGTGACTATGGACAAGAAGCGATCGAGATTTTATTGCAAGTGATGGAAAATCATCGAGATGATTTAGTCGTGATATTGGCCGGTTATAAAGACAGAATGGACACCTTTTTTAAATCCAATCCAGGTATGTCATCACGCATTGCGCATCATATTGATTTTCCTGATTACAGCGAAAACGAGTTATTACAAATCACAGAAAAAATGGTGAATGGAATGAATTACCACCTAGACGAGGGAGCGCGTATCGCGATGGATGAATATATTCATTTGCGTCGTCAACAACCGCATTTTGCGAATGCTAGATCAATACGCAATGCACTTGATCGTGCACGGTTGCGTCAAGCGAACCGTATCTTTAAGCGTGCATCTGGCGCAGATTCCATGGTCACAAGTCAAGAACTGTCAACGCTGACTGCTGAAGATATACGTGCTTCACGTGTGTTTGGCGGTGGACTGTAACAAGCAATCGTAAGCGATAATATAAAAAAATAATTGGAGACAGAATGCATAACGGTCGCACTACGCTTTCAAAATTTCTAATTCAACAATTAAAAGGCTCACCCGAGTTAAGTGATTTAGCAGCGTTATTGGTTGATATTGCAGCAGCAGTAAAAGCGATATCAGCAATGACTGCTAAAGGCGAGTTAGGTGATGTGTTGGGTAGTTTGGAAACACAAAACGCACAAGGTGAAATACAAAAGAAACTCGATGTCATGTCGAATACGGCATTCGTCAATACCTTTGCTTTAGGTGGTTTAGTGGCGGGCTTAGCATCAGAAGAAATGGATGTTCCGGTCGTGATTGAAACGCAAGATGAGCCCGGTCGTTTTCTTGCGATTTTTGATCCACTCGATGGCTCTTCAAATATTGATATTAATGTTTCCGTTGGTTCTATATTTTCAGTCTTACGCGCACCGCAGGGTCGCGTACCGGAAGTCAAAGACTATTTGCTAAGCGGCCGTGAACAAGTAGCAGCTGGCTATGCTATCTACGGTCCGTCAACCATGTTAGTGCTCACTGTAGGTAAGGGTACACATGGATTCACACTCGACCGTGAAGTCGGTAATTTCATTCTCACGCATCGTGATATGCAAGTGCCGGCTGATACCAGTGAGTTTGCCATCAATGCTAGTAATGAACGTTTCTGGGAGCCGCCGGTACAACGCTATGTCGCTGAATGTAAAAACGGATGTACGGATGTACGTGGCCGTGATTTCAATATGCGTTGGATAGCAAGCATGGTGGCAGACATACATCGTATTTTGTTGCGCGGTGGTGTGTTCATGTACCCAAAAGATACGAAAGATTTATCTAAGCCAGGTCGCTTACGTTTGATGTATGAAGCTAATCCTATGAGCTTTGTGGTTGAACAAGCAGGCGGTATAGGCTCAACTGGTCGTCAACGCATACTGGATATTCAACCAGAGCAAATACATCAGCGGGTACCAGTCATCATAGGCTCACGTAATGAAGTCGATCGCATAGAGCGCTATCACCTAGATTATGAGAGTGGCTCGGATGAGCAATATAAATCGCCCTTATTTCAAGAGCGCTCACTGTTCGCTAGCTAAAATTATTTTAGGAGTTATCTGTGTCAGTTAAGCATCCTATTGTTGCTATCACCGGCTCATCTGGTGCAGGCACCACAACGGTTATGAAAAGCTTTCAACATATTTTTCGTCGAGAAAAAATTAAGGCGCAAATTCTAGAAGGCGATTCCATGCATAGATTTAATCGCATGGAAATGCGAGCTGCCATAAAAAAAGCACAGGATGAAGGTAATCAATCATTCAGTCACTTCGGACCAGAAGCAAATTTATTGCCTGAACTAGAACAAGTTTTTAAACAATTTAGCGAAACCGGTACCGGTAAAGTTCGTAAGTACATACATGATGCGGATGAAGATAAAGAGTTTGGCCAAGAGTCAGGAACCTTCACGCCTTGGGCAGACATGGAGCCAGGCGCTGAAGTTTTGTTTTATGAAGGTCTGCATGGAGGTTATGTAGGTGATGACGCCAATGTGGCTCAGCATGTCGATTTATTAGTTGGCGTTGTACCGATTATTAATCTGGAGTGGATACAGAAACGCCATCGTGATCAAAAAATGCGCGGTTATTCGCAAGAAGCCGTACTCGATACGATATTACGTCGTATGCCTGATTACATGCGCCATATTTGCCCGCAGTTTTCACGTACGCACGTGAACTTTCAACGTGTACCGACTGTAGACACCTCTAATCCTTTTATAGCAAATGATATTCCTAGTGCAGATGAAAGCATGGTTGTGATTCGTTTTGCTAATCCTAAAGGTATAGATTTTGGTTATCTCACTTCTATGTTGCATGATTCTATGATGACGCGTCCTAACACCATCGTAGTACCTGGCGGGAAAATGGGTTTAGCTATGCAATTAATTTTTACACCGATGATATTGCGCTTAATCGATAAAAAACGCCGCGCTTAAATAGAAAGATACGTCGCTTGCATGAATCATAGCGATGTATTCCCCCCCCCTATGACGCTACGCATAGGTAGCGCTAATGACATCAGAAATTCAGAAAGCTCAACATGGAAACTGCGCAAGCATCGCAATGTGAACTCGCTAATGCGATTCGATTTTTAGCTATTGATGCTGTTAATCAAGCTAAGTCAGGCCATCCAGATTTCTAGCGCAAATATGTGGGGCTTAGTGGTGCAGTGATAGGCGTTGCTCGCTTTAGTGAGTCTGCCCCTGCTGCATAAGTTTATGAATTGTTGGATATGACTACTACAAAATTAATCGCAGCAGTTTAAGGAGAAAAAATGGCACTCGTCATGTATGACCTAGATGGTACCTTGCTTGATACTGCAGCAGAAATTTTAGAAGCTGTGAATCTTACCTTGCAAGAATTCAATCACACCTTGGTCTCTGAAGAAGAAGTGCGACGTTGGATTGGTCAAGGTACGGGATGGTTAATGCAAACCGCATGGAAGGAAAGCACTGGTCCTGAGGCGTCATCGTGGGATGCTGTCATGGCGCGCTTTATTGTTCATTATGAAGCGACCGCCGGCACATCAAGCACCGCTTTTCCATTTGTACTAGAGACATTACAAAAAGCGCGTGACTATGGTATTAAGCAAGCAATCGTGACGAATAAAGAAAAACGTTTTACGGATCGCGTATTAGAAAAACATGGATTAAGAAAAGCATTTGATTTGATTATTTGTGGTGATTCATTAAAAGTAAAAAAGCCGCATCCCGATGTGATTCATCATTGTCTGAAGGTGTTAGAGGAAACCGCGGCAGATAGCTTGTTTGTCGGTGATTCACAGACAGATGTATCTACTGCAAAAGCTGCCGGTGTGATTTGCTGGGCGGTTCCTTATGGCTATAACCATGGCAGGCCCATTGAAGAGACGATGCCAGATCGTGTAGTGCCTGATATTCGTGATGTGCCCAATTATTTTAGGCACATGTAATTCATCGATTAAAAATTTCAGCATTATTTACGGAGAAGTTCAGATGGCACTTATCTCATTACGTCAATTACTTGACCATGCTGCAGCTAAAAAAGTAGTGCGCGATCGTTTTGAGTCCATTGGTTGTGCAGGTAAAGCCGCTCTCATACGTCCACTGCATTTAGACAAAATGGCAGAGCTCTATGTCAAAGGTAGCTTACGCGCACAGGTACATTAAATATGATTACACTGGGTCAGCATAAATGTGTTTTATTTGATGTCGATGGCACGATTGCAGAGACAGAAGGGCGAGCACATTTGCCTGCTTTTAATCTGGCATTGCAAGATGCTGGATTGTCATGGCGTTGGAATAGAGCGGATTATAAACATCTATTAAAAACAACCGGTGGCTTTGAAAGACTCATACGTTATGCACAAGAACAAGGTGCAGATGCTGAAGCGATGCGCGATCAGTTAAGTGCGGCACATAAAGCAAAAAACGTTTTTTTTGCACAAATCCTTGCAGCTGGTAGCGTACCTGCTCGTACTGGTTTGCGAGAACTCATCATGGCTTTGGCGCGTGCAGATATCAATTGGGGAGTCGTGACGACAACCAGTCGATCTAATTGGGAGGCACTGTGGCGTTATTCACTTGCACCTTTAGGTTTGCCTTCCCCTGTGGTGATAGTGTGTGGTGAAGATGTGAGCAAGAAAAAACCGGATCCTGAAGCGTATCAACTGGCTTTAAAACGTTGTGGCTTACCCGTACAAGCTTGTATTGCGATTGAAGATTCACGTAATGGATTGATATCAGCACAAGCGACAGGATTAGAAGTTGCTATTGTGAAGAGTGAATTTTTTGCAGATGAAGATTTTACTGGCGCAGCACTGGTTGTGAACGAGCTTACAGAACTGGCAGATAAAGTGCGTACATTAAATGAATAACTAAAATGGACCGTTTAATTTAACAATAGTCCAATTCAGATAAGCAGCGATAGCAACCCAAGTCAAATACGGCAAGAGCAAAAAACTGGAACGTTTTGCATATGGCCACGTAATTACAGCCATCGCTACTACGGATAGCCATAAGAGAGCGACTTCGATTAATGCAATATCGGGTCGCTTCATATAAAAAAACAATATGCTCCATAAAACATTGAGCACACAGTTAATCGTTAGCGCTGACATGAATAAACCGCGCTGACGACCATTCCCACGTCGCCAAGCACGCACACCAGCCATACCAGTAAAAATATAAATCATGGTCCACATAGGACCAAATAACCAGTCAGGTGGTTGCCATGCGGGCTTAGTGAGTTCTAAGTACCACGGACCTATTTCGGTGGCGAGACCACCTATCATACCTACCGCCACTGCAATCAGTATGGCGATAAGTATGGGTTTCTTGCTAATACTCGTGTTGGTTTCTGTTTGATTCAAACTTTGGTCATTCCTAGTAGATGACCCATGTCTTTGAAAAAGATTTTCACATGGGCTAAAGGATCTTTTCTTACCAACTTTTTATTCATATACGATTCAAAAGTCAGTCTTTGAACATCACGATCTTCGCACATAGCAACGAAACGTTCGCGACGCTTATCATTCGAGTACCAGAAGTATTGCATGATGCCCAATACAAAAAATACCGTACGATGATCTTTCATAAAGCGCTTACGTGCTTTTGCTAAAGCTTTCACATTGCCTGTTGCGAGTAATTCTTCTACTGAATCAGCGGCAAGTCTGCCGCCTTCTAAGGCGTAGTAAATACCTTCACCAGAAGCTGGAGCAACAACACCTGCTGCATCACCGGCCAGCACCACATTTCGTCCATTGTCCCAACGTGGTAATGGTTTCATCGGCAATGGAGCACCTTCACGGCGTATGGTCTCAGCTCCAGCTAAGCCAACGGTAGAGCGCAGTGAGCTAGTTGCATTGCGCAATGAAAAACCTTTATCTGCACTACCGGTTCCTATACTTAAGGTATCACCATGTGGGAATACCCAGCCGTAAAAGTCTGGCGATAAATGTCCCTGATAAAAAACATCACAGCGTGTCTCATCATAATCATGCGGCCTCAATGCAGGGGCTTTGACGATTTCATGATAAGCAAACACATACTTGGTTTTTTCTGCGCCAGGTATAGTTTGTTTCGCGACAGCAGATTTTGCACCATCGGCACCTATGATAGTTTTAGCGCGTACAGAATGACGTGTTCCATCATGACCATCTTCATATTCAACGATAGTAGTGCCATCGCTATCAGTACTAATTAAGTCAAATTTGCCATTACGACGAATCGCACCACAAGAAGCAGCACGTTCACGTAACCACTCATCAAAAACTTCACGATCAACCATACCGACGTAACCGTTTTCAATTGGAATATCTACTTTTTTATTCGATGGCGCAATCATACGAGCTGAACGTGCTTTCGCTACCAGTAAATGATCCGGAATATCAAAATCACGAATCGCACGCGGAGGGATAGCGCCGCCACAAGGTTTGATACGACCTGCACGATCGAGTAATAAAACTTTACGTCCGCGACGCGCTAAATCATGTGCTGCGGTTGCACCTGCAGGACCACCACCCACTACTACTACATCAAATTGTTCTGTCTCTTGCATTGCATCCTCCATTAAGGTGCGCGTGCTGTTATGTTGAGAAAAAAATTATGAAAAAGAAGCTTGCGCAATACCACGTGGTGCTTCATTTCGGTGGTGCGCATCCATACTGATACGTGAAGCAAGTAAAGCAGATAAAACAAATAGCATGGCCTCTGCAGCAAACACACTGCCATAAGCAACGCCAGTAGAAGCAATCAACCAATGTGCGAGATCACTGGCTGCAGTACCAATCAGTCCACCAAATCCAAATGCAATCGCTTGTGCTGCACCCCACAAACCCATGCGTACACCTTCACGTGCAGCCCGGCCTTCGGTCGCAAGCCGCATCATTTGACCAATGGCTGCAATAGAAAATGCACCATTCGCAGCACCCATTAAAAACACATTCGCTTTCAAAGGCCATGGCGGTCCTACATAACCTGCGATTGCGAGACCAGCTAAGGCGAGTGCAGAGACGAGACATCCACCTACACACCAAGTGCGTAGTGAACCAAATTTTGAATTTGCAAAGCGACTACCTACTAACGCCACCAGTATCATGCCGAGTAAGACACCACCATGTTGCACACCAGAGAGACTAGTCGACTCACCAGGAGTAAAACCAAAGACTGTTCCAGCGAATGGTTCAAGAATTAAATCTTGCGCGCTGTAAGCCAACATAGAAATAAAAATAAAGATCGTGAACTGACGTGCAGCAGCTTCTTGCCAGACTTCTTGTAAAGCAGTGCGAAAACTTACCGACTGCGATGCAGTCGTAGTCGTTGCAATATGATGACCTTCTAATCTGAATAATGCTAAAGCAGTGATGACTAATGCAATCACACAAATTGAACCGGTAACGATCAATAAACGCATAGGCGTATATGGATCAAGAAGTTTTCCTGCAGTGCCTGCGGTAACGGCAAAGCCCACTATCATCATCAACCAGACGATAGTGGCTGCTGCAGCGCGACGTTCTTGTTTAACGCGCATAGCGAGCATGACTAATAATGATGTACCTGCAGCGCCTACACCTAAACCAATCAATACAAAACCTAAGCCTGCTAATAGCACACCAGAAAAAGGTGAGCTAGCAAGTTGCCATGTGGAGAGCGTAGCGCACAGTGCACCGACTGCTAGTGTGAACATGCCACCTATAATCCATGGTGTGCGACGTGAACCCTGATCTGATCCATGTCCCATACGTGGACGTGACACTTGTACTAAATAATGTAAGGCGACTAATGCGCCGGGTAGTAAAGCAGGTAATGCAAGCTCAACCACCATGATGCGATTGAGTGTTGAAGTCATTAACACCACAATCGAACCAAGACTCGCTTGTACTAGTCCTAGTCGTAGGATGTCAGTCCAACCAAAAATACGAGGCGTGCTTGTCATAGGCCACTCGCTCGTAAAGCAAATGCTGAAACCATCATGCCAGCAACTAATAGCGGCACACCAAATCCAGAATAAAGTAATGCACGTTCAACAGGCGCTGCAATGAAATGCAACATCAACTTAACTTGAGCGAGTAGTAGCACGATCACTGCTAATGCATGCCATGGTTGATCCCATGTAAATAAAGCGATGATCACCACAACTTGCGGCACTGCCATTACCCAACAGGCTGTACGTGCTGCACCATCTACACCTAATTGCACGGGTAAAGAAGCGATGCCCATCTGACTATCACCAGCAACAGATTTGAAATCATTCAAGGTCATGATGCCGTGAGCTGCAATGCTATACAGTAAAGCGAGTAATAAAGAATGAGCATGCGGGATAGCGCCACCTGCCATCACTGCTGCACCCGTTGCCCAAGCCAATCCTTCATACGAAAGACCGCACGCAGCATTGCCCCACCAACCATTTTTTTTCAGACGTAAAGGTGGAGCGCTATAAGCCCACGCCAACACTAAGCCTGCCGTTGCAGCTACAAATCCCCATGATCCCAACACAGTTGCAACAGCAAGTGAAAGTACAGTCCACATAATGGCGATATATAAACCCCATCGGCCTGGCATACGACCAGAAGGTATCGGTCTGTGTGGCTCATTAATCGCATCGACTTCACGATCAAACCAATCATTGACTGCTTGACTAGTGGCGCACACCAATGGGCCGGCCAATAAAATGCCAGTAATAATCAATACCCACTGTCCATTCGGAGACACTCCGGAAGCAACCACGCCACAGGCAAATGCCCACATGGGTGGAAACCACGTGATGGGTTTAAGGAGTTCGGTAAAAGCCGAGAAAGTAGGACGTGTCATGCAGACGATTGTGCCTGTGACACTCGAAAGCGTCAATTAATATTGACACTTTTTTAGGAAGATGGGGTGGTGTTACCTGTATTACACCGACGTTAGCAATTAATTATCGTCGCCGCCTAGGTTGCCAAGGCCATATTGACGCAGCTTTACATATAGGCTTTGGCGAGAAAGACCGAGTATCTCCGAAGCGGTCGCCCGATTATCTTGGGTCAACTGCAATGCTGCATCGATACACAGCTTTTCGATTAATTCTGTGGTTTCCCCTACGATTTCGCGTAAAGGTACGCGGCCAACTAATTCGGTGAGTTGTTCAACCGAGCGCGGCATTTCATGTCGAGTAAGGTTTTCGCTGCCTAGTCTTCGTCCGACATCACGGATAGTGAAACCCAAGGTAATTTGTTCGCCTTGTGGCACGGATACAGCAGAAATTTCGACTGGAATCGCAGCACCATTTTCATTGCGGAAGGTGGTCGCAAACAGTCGCACAGAACCGCGCTGACGTAAATTCGCAAGCAACACATTCATATCTACGCCAGCCCTACCCAACCAGCGGTCTAAGGATTCACCCACTGCTTGCTCTGGTCGAGTTAGCTGCGCCATCTCAATAAATGCATGGTTTGCAGCGAGTACTTCACCGTTGTTGTCGGTTACGACAAAAGAGTCCGGTGCTTGTTCAAGTACTTTTAATACGATTGCAGCTTGAACAGCGCTACCACTGGTTGGTTGTGCTTGTTGGTTATTTGCTACCCGCAAGAGAAATAATTCGCCACCTTCCTCGTGCATCATTGAAGCAGACAGAGTTAATTTATTTAAACCACTGCTAATTTTTGCGTCAGTTTGATCAGGTTTACCGTTGGCTTTCACTGAGTCGAGTAAACGACTAAGACTGATTCGCGAATTACCGTCTACACAATCTAGAATGCTGCGTCCTATTAGCCTACGTAATGTTTCGCTGAATGCAGTTGCAGCAGCAGGATTGGCTTCAATAATTTTGAGATTTTTTGCATCGACAACCAAAACACCCTCGGAAGTCAGATCAAACAAGATGCGATAGCGAGATTCCATATGCCGCAGACGTAAATAATCACGCTCCATCGCTTGCTGTGCATCGACTAGCTGTTGCTGTAAATCAGATTGCGCACGCATATTACGGCCAAATGCAATCATCCTGCCTTTGGGACCTACGGGTACAGCGCAAAATGAAAAAGGCAAATCCACATCACGTGGTATGGGGATATTTATTTGGCGCCAGATAGGTTTAGCGTCAATGTCGGTTTCTTTGAGCAACCGACTGATTTTTGATTTGCTTTCAACAGTAACGATGTCGGACCATGATTTGCCTATCCAATTGCTCTGATCAACAGTACTAGGAAGTTCTTCAGTGCTGACTGCAACGTCTTGTATGACGCCGTCATCGGCAATAACCAGCACCACATCGGCTGCGGCAGCCAATAAAGCAGCATTAGTCTCTATGCTGAGACCTGCGAGTGATTGCTTGGGAGTTTCAAATTGGATCAAGGCGCAATTCCAGATTAGGGTGAAATAGAGTCACTAGGATCACAGCGCTACCCACGGGCGATAAATTAGTGCTTTAAAACAGTTGTATATTGTCACCCTAAACGGAGACTTAATCAATTTTAATTGTCAGAAAAGTGTGTCAATTAAAACTGACTTGATGCTGTTGTTTTAATAACTGTGCCGCTAGGTTCAAAGCGCCCGGTGCATCCAATGATGTGCCATCTGCACCGACTGACTCAGCTAATTCGGGATTGTTGACGAAAAGCGGACCACCTACGATAACGCTGATTTCAGGGTTGCAAGAACGTTTGCGAGCAAACTCTATGATATTTTTTGCATTATCTAGTTCGCGATCTAAGCTTACAGACAGCGCAAAGACATCCAGCCAATTATTTACCAGCGCTTCTATCAACTCACGTTCGTCTGGGGCAGGGATAGCTAAAACAGTCCAACCTTCACTGCGGAAAAACTCAGACAACATTGATAAACCAAAGCTGTGTTGTGAGCCAGGTAAAGTCGCTATCAATATACGAGGCTGTTTTCCTGGGCTTGCAAGTGGTTTACGACTGGCATGAAAGACAGGACTTAAGTCATACATCATCTGTTGAATGCGCCACATTCCCAAGGTAACTTCTGTAAAGCTGCATGCATCAGATTCCCATAATTCGCCTAAATAACGAGCGGCGGGAGTCAATAAATAGAGATACACCGCATCGAGTGTGAGGCCGTGTGAGCGTAGTTTGGCAATCTGTTCATTTGCGACGGTGGATTCTTGCAGCAAAATCGCTTTAGTGAAAGCCACCACTTCATCTGCAGGCAGCAATTTCGCTTCATTATTTTTATTGTCGCGATGACTATGCACCTGAATCAATCTAGGAATAATTTCTGCCTCAACCAAAGGTAAGAGGTGATTTTGATTATTGCTTTCTGAAGTCGATCCTTGATTACTAGAATCTGCCCTCTCATCAGCATAGCCTTTTTGGGCTTCATCCATTCTTGTCTCCTAGAACACGGGCTACACAGAGAACGGTTGGCCATCCGCCAAGCGCTGGTGTGGATCCTGATTACTTCTACAGCTCAACAACGGCTGCAGTTTATTTTTTAATAACTTTTCTTGAGCAAATCAAACTGTCAACAAAGTATGACAAAAATGCCAGAAATAGAGATTTGTGTCAATTTTAGTTTATGTAACATTTAGTTGACATATTTTGATCTTCACCCTAAAGTGTATTTAACCGCTATCAACCGGTGGAGACGTGCTTATGGTTTCAGACAATAAAGAAATGCGGCAAATTAGACCGCTTTATACACCCGACGAGCGTTTACGACGCGATGCAACGCCCTGGACATTGGTTCAAGGCTTGCTCGCGCCCATACAATTCTTCGTGTTTTTGGTGAGTGTGGTGTTGGTCTTGCGCTATTTACAGACAGGCGAAGGCGAAACAGCTGCCACAATTTCTATCGTCATCAAAACAATTCTGCTTTACACCATCATGATTACCGGCTGCATCTGGGAAAAAGTGGTGTTTGGGCGTTATTTATTTGCGCAAAGTTTTTTCTGGGAAGACGTGTTCAGTATGTTGGTGCTTGCTCTGCATACAGCATATTTGTTTGCCTTATTAAGTGGCAGTCTCTCAGTAAAAGAGCAAATGCTATTAGCCTTAGCGGCTTACGCAACCTACATCATCAATGCCATACAATTTTTACTTAAGCTACGCGCAGCCAGATTGCAATCTCAATCACAAGATGAATCTGATAATCAAAGCGTGAAGCCGCAAGGGGTAATCGCATGAATGCCATTATTCCAATCAAGCCTACAGGTGGCTGTAGTGATGCACCAGTTCTACGTGAGCGCGGTCAGCGTGAAGTGTTTTGCGGACTAACTGGCATCATCTGGTTACATCGCAAGATACAAGATGCATTTTTTCTTGTGGTGGGTTCACGTACTTGCGCACACTTAATACAATCTGCTGCCGGTGTCATGATTTTTGCAGAACCAAGATTTGCCACCGCGATTATTGATGAACGTGATTTAGCTGGATTGGCTGATGCACATACAGAACTTGATCGCGTAGTAAAACGTTTATTAGAACGTCGTCCTGATATCAAGATGTTGTTCCTAGTGGGTTCATGTCCTTCAGAAGTGATTAAGTTAGACCTCTCACGTGCAGCAGAGCGACTATCTAAAGAATTTTTACCAAATGTACGCATACTTAATTATTCAGGCAGTGGTATAGAGACCACCTTCACGCAAGGTGAAGATGCGTGCCTCGCATCCTTAGTTCCACAATTACCTTCAGCACCAAGTAATGCAGCACCATCACTCATGGTAGTGGGTACTTTGCCTGATGTAGTGGAAGATCAGTTTGCACGACGATTTAAAGAGATGGGCATTGAAAATCTCAGCTTTTTCCCGCCACGAAATTCCCAATCATTGCCACCAGTAGGGCCAAATACAAAATATCTATTAGCGCAACCATTTCTAGGTGATACCTCGCGTGCATTGGAAGAGCGGGGCGCTACATTATTAAGTGCACCATTTCCATTCGGCGTGGAAGGCACCACAGCATGGATGCAAACAGCGGCTAACGCATTTGGCATATCGCAAGAAAAATTTGATCAAGTCACCATGCCAGCACGAGAACGTGCAACACGCGCATTAGAAAAGCATAAAGAAAAATTAGAAGGGAAGAAAATTTTCTTTTTCCCTGATTCACAACTGGAAATTCCACTCGCGCGTTTTCTTGCACGTGAATTAGGTATGCAACTCACAGAAGTAGGTACGCCTTATTTACATCGTCAACATCTTGCATATGAACTTGCCTTACTGCCGGAGCATACACAACTCTCCGAAGGACAAGATGTCGACAAACAGTTAGATCGCTGTCGTGCAGCCCAGCCCGATATTGTGGTTTGTGGATTGGGACTCGCTAATCCTTTAGAGGCAGAGGGATTCACAACCAAATGGGCGATTGAACTTGTGTTCTCGCCAGTACATGGCTATGAACAGAGTGCAGATTTAGCTGAACTGTTTACACGTCCTATCGTGCGACGCATGAAAATCCAAAGGGAGGCTGTATGCAGCTAACACTCTGGACTTATGAGGGTCCACCGCATGTAGGTGCAATGCGCATAGCAACGGCAATGGAAGGTGTGCATTATGTTTTACATGCACCGCAAGGCGACACCTATGCAGACTTACTCTTCACAATGATTGAGCGTTTGCCTAAACGTCCTCCAGTTACTTACACCACGTTTCAAGCAAGAGATTTAGGATCAGATACGGCTGAGTTATTTAAAACAGCTGCGCGTGATGCCTATGAAAGATTCGCACCACAAGCCATGATGGTAGGTTCATCTTGTACAGCAGAGTTAATACAAGATGATCCAGGCGGACTTGCGAAAGCATTGAACTTGCCTATACCTGTGGTTGCATTGGAGTTACCTTCATATCAGAAAAAAGAAAACTGGGGTGCTTCAGAAACCTTTTATCAAATGGTCAGAGCTTTAGCTAAACCACGAACCGAAGCAAAAGCTGAGCGTGCAAAAGAGGATAAGCCTAGCTGCAACATCATAGGGCCAAGTGCACTAGGTTTTCGACATAGAGATGATTTACGTGAAATCGTTCAGCTACTGGAAAGCATGGGTGTGCAAATTAATGTGGTTGCGCCATTGGGTGCAACAGCAGCAGATTTAGCACGCTTAGGCGATGCAGATTTCAATGTGATGATGTATCCAGAAATTGCGATGCAAGCAGCAGGTTGGATGCAACGTAATTTAGGTTTGCCTTGTACAAAAGTGATTCCAATTGGTGTGCAAGCTACACGTGAGTTTATCGCTGAAGTCGCACAGCTAGCAGGTTTAAATGTGAATGCAGCTTTAGAAGATGCAGGTTCACGTGCGCCTTGGTATTCGCGCTCAGTGGACTCTACTTATTTAACCGGTAAGCGTGTGTTTGTATTTGGTGATGCTACGCATGCGATTGCAGCTGCACGCGTGGCATCAGAAGAATTAGGATTTGAAGTGGTTGGCTTAGGTACCTATAGCCGTGAATTTGCACGCGAAGTTCGTGAAGCTGCAAAAAAATACGGCATCGAAGCCTTAATCACTGACGACTATTTAGAAGTAGAAGAAAAAGTCGCTGAGCTACAACCTGAATTAGTGTTGGGTACGCAAATGGAGCGTCATATAGCAAAGCGTTTAGGTTTGCCATGTGCTGTCATTTCTGCGCCAGTGCATGTACAAGATTTTCCTGCTCGTACTTCTCCGCAAATGGGATTTGAAGGTGCCAATGTTTTATTTGATACCTGGGTACATCCACTGATGATGGGCTTAGAAGAACATTTATTAGCCATGTTCCGTGAAGATTTTGAATTTCATGAAGGCGCAGCTGCGTCGCACTTAGGTCGCGGCGGTGTTGTGCAGGGCTCAGCTTTAGTGGGGGCACGACATAGTGAACAAAATTCCGTAGTAGCGGAAGCAATTGCAACAACTTCAACTGGTAATACAAATGGCGGTGAATCAATTTGGGCGCCGGATGCTGAAAAAGAATTATCGAAAATCCCGTTTTTTGTTCGTGGTAAAGCACGTAGAAATACTGAACGTTATGCAAAAGAATTAGGCGTACCCATCATAACAATAGAGACTCTTTATGATGCAAAGGCGCATTTAAGTCGGTAGTAAAGAACTACGAATAGCATAAGTAGCAAACGTCGGACGTCAAGTGACGATCTTTTAAAAAGTTGAAATACCAACTTGTATGCATAAAGACTAAGGAATAAAAATGAATGTAGCTAACGTACCCATTTCAGAGATCAAGCGCACCAAGCGAGGCGATGGTGAAGGCAGTGTGCAAGTGGAATTAGATCCTAGTATGAAAATCGGTAACGCAAAAGTTTTTGCGATTTATGGCAAAGGCGGTATCGGTAAGAGCACAACCTCATCCAACTTGTCCGTAGCATTTTCCAAATTGGGAAAACGCGTTTTACAAATTGGCTGTGATCCTAAACATGATTCCACATTCACCTTAACCAAAAAATTAATGCCAACGGTGATTGATGTTTTGGAATCAGTCGATTTTCATACCGAAGAATTACGTGTAGAAGATTTTGTCTATGAAGGTTACAGCGGTGTGATGTGTGTAGAAGCCGGTGGCCCACCAGCAGGCACAGGTTGCGGTGGCTATGTAGTCGGACAGACAGTCAAACTACTTAAAGAACATCATTTACTAGAAGATACTGATGTAGTGATCTTTGATGTATTAGGTGATGTGGTGTGTGGTGGTTTTGCAGCGCCTTTGCAACATGCTGATCGTGCATTGATTGTGACAGCCAATGATTTTGATTCTATCTTTGCGATGAATCGTATTGTGCAAGCCATCGGTGCGAAGGCAAAAAATTACAACGTCAGATTAGGTGGTGTAATTGCAAACCGCTCCGATGCAACGGATCAAATTGATAAATTCAATGAACGAGTTGGTTTAAAAACGATGGCACGTTTTCCATCCTTAGATGTGATTCGTCAAAGTCGTCTAAAAAAATCAACCTTGTTTGAAATGGATGAGACACCAGAATTATTGGCTGTGAAACAAGAATATCTGCGACTAGCAGCAGCACTATGGGCTGGAACCGATCCTATCGAATGTGAAGCATTGAAAGACAGAGATATTTTCGATTTGCTAGGCTTTGATTGATAAAACGGATGAATCATGAATAGTCATACCTATCAAACGAAACGTGGTCAGCTAGAAGAATATTTCGATCGCACTGCATCCGATGCATGGGCTAAGCTAACTTCAGACGCGCCAGTTTCTGGCATACGTAAAACTGTGCGTGCTGGACGTGATCGTATGCGTCAAACCTTGTTGGATTGGCTGCCACATGATTTACATGGCCGTCGCATACTTGATGCAGGTTGTGGCACAGGTGCATTAGCAGTGGAGTTGGCACAGCGTGGCGCGCAAGTGGTTGCAATCGATTTGTCGCCTACTTTGGTGCAATTAGCCCACGAGCGTATGCCGGCTGAACTCGCTGGTAAATTGGAATTTATTTCCGGCGATATGTTGGCACCATCACTAGGACATTTTGATCATGTGGTCTGCATGGACTCCATGATTCATTATGAAAAACATGACATGGTGCAGGTGTTGAATCGCTTGACTGATCGTACCGCGCATTCTGTAGTGTTTACCTTTGCACCTAGTAACGCACTATTAGAAACCATGATTCGTGTCGGTCGATTATTCCCACGTAAAGATCGTGCGCCATTTATTGAGCCTGTGTCTGAAAATGGTTTGCGTAGTGCGATAGAAAAAACAGACACACTACGCGATTGGAAAATTCATCGTACACAAAAAATATCTAGTGGTTTTTACACTTCGCAAGCCATGGAAGTATGTAAGGCCTGATCCTGAGTAGATGAGGTCTAAAAGACCTCATGATTGCCGCAGAATGATTCTGCATTTAGCGACGGCATAGCACTATAAATACGGAGAGCATCATGCACAATTCAACCAATGAAATTAATTCAGTCGAAGACGCAGCGCGTAAGGCTGAGTCGAGCACATTGTTTTCGCCTAAATTTTATCGTACAGATTACGAGGCGATGGATAAGCTTAACATCGAGTCAGTGCGGGCAGAGTGGGATACGATGATGGCTGAATACGAGGGTGATAATAATCATGATCATTTTCAGCGCGATGCAACATTTGCTGATGAAGTGCGTGAGCTCATGCCTAAACTCACACCAGAGTTACGCCAAGAATTTTTAGATTTCTTGGTAAGTTCACTGACTTCCGAATTTTCTGGCTGTGTCTTGTATAACGAAATTCGCAAGAATGTAGAAAATCCAGATATTAAACAGCTGATGACTTATATGGCACGTGATGAATCACGTCATGCAGGATTTTTAAATTCAGCGCTCAAAGATTTTGATCTCGGTGTAGATCTAGGAAATTTAAAGCGCTCTAAAAAATACACATACTTCAAACCAAAATATATTTTTTATGCGACCTATTTGTCAGAAAAAATTGGTTACGCACGCTATATAAAAATATTCCGTCAATTAGAACAGCATCCAGAAAAACGTTTTCATCCTATTTTCCGCTGGTTTCAACGCTGGTGTAATGATGAATTTCGTCATGGCGAATCGTTTGCATTGATCATGCGTGCTAATCCTAGTTTGCTAAAAGGTGGCAATGTATTCTGGATACGTTTCTTCTTGTTGGCTGTGTATGCAACTATGTATGTGCGTGACCATACCCGTCCAGAATTAAAACAAGCAATGGGACTAGAGCCTAGCGAGTATGATTTTGAAGTTTTTAGAATTACAAATGAAATCACGAAACAAGTATTCCCTATTATGTTGGATATTGATCATCCAGCGTTTCGTATTGGGCTTGAGCGATTATTTGCCTACACACAAAAAGCGAATGCGGCACGTGAATCAGGCGGCGTAGTTGGTCGAGTTCGCCAAGCTTATTGGGCAGCAGCAGGAGCTTTAACATTTGTGCAAATGTATTTCATCCCCGTCAAATCGCATGCACTGCCAGATACGGTGAAAATGGTTCCGGCTTGGTAAAGCACTAGAGAAATTTATGTCCCAATACTTGCTCCCAGTTGCATATACACTTTTTATCTGGTGGTTTTCCACCGGTGTGATTTTGTATTTGGGACGCCTGCCGCAAAAAAACTTTAAATGGATCATGCTGTCATTTACGATCCTATTAGCTTTTGCATTAATGGGTTTATCAATTTCAGCTAGTCACACCAGCATTGCTTCTGCTTATTGTGCATTTACATGTGCCATCTTAGTATGGAGTTGGCAAGAAGTCGCTTTCTTACTGGGGTATGTAACTGGCGCACGTAAAAGCGAATGTCCTACTGATAGTCGTGGTTGGCATCGCGCACGTTTAGCAACTGAAACTATTTTGCATCATGAATTAGCTTTAGTCATGTTGGCTGGTTTAGTTTTTGCAGCAACGTGGGACCAACCAAATCAAACTGGTTGGTGGACATATTTGGTGCTATGGACTATGCGTTTGTCAGCTAAGTTGAATTTGTTTTTAGGCGTACGAAATTTATCTGAAAATTTTTTACCCCATCATCTGCGTTATTTACAAAGTTATTTCACACGACGCTCCTTCAATTGGTTAATGCCAGTATCTGTACTAGCAGGAACTACAGTAGCACTGCCGCTTTGGTCTGCCGCATTTGTACAAGTCAGTAGTTATGCGACGACGAGTTTTTGTCTGGTGGCAGGATTGCTGACGCTAGCAGTGCTTGAGCATTTATTCATGGTGTTGCCATTTCCTACAGCGTGGCTGTGGAAATGGGGTATGGGTGCAAAAGCTTGAGTTCAGCTTGCCAAACTTAAACGCTACAAATCAATAACTAACGCATGAACGAAATTTTTTCTGATACTGGCATCATTGATATCGTCATCGCGTGCACTTTGGTTGAATGGTGTGGATTGTGGCTTTGGTATCGTTATACGGGACGTGGGCTAGCGCCAGTTGAATTACGTCTGACTTTATTGTCTGGCTTATGTTTGATGTTTGCTGTGCGTTGCGCCTTATCTGGCTTACCGCAGTTTTTAGTCATGCTTTCATTGCTTGCTGCAGGAGCGACCCATGTCGTTGATATACGTCGGCGATGGAAGTCTTAAACTTATTTTTTTAGACTGATAGTTATGGCAGTTCCTTTTCCTTTTTCAGCTATCGTCGGTCAAGACGAAATGAAACGCGCCGTTTTAGTGGCCGCAGTCGATCCTAGTGTGGGCGGTATCTTGGTCTTTGGTGATCGCGGCACCGGTAAATCAACGGCAGTTAGAGCATTAGCGGCATTACTACCTAAAATGCGCGCAGTTACAGGATGTGTATATGGTTGTGATCCACAAGCTGGCACACCTTCCTGTGAAGAGTGCGCAAAATTAAAAGCCAAGGGCGAACCTAAAAGTAGTTTAAAAGCGGTACCTGTTGTGGACTTGCCTTTAGGTGCTACAGAAGATCGAGTGGTCGGTGCATTAGATCTTGAGCGTGCTTTATCACAAGGGATTAAAGCTTTCGAGCCTGGATTGTTAGCACGCGCCAATCGTGGATTTTTATATATCGATGAAGTGAATTTATTAGAAGATCACTTAGTAGATTTATTAATCGATGTGGCAGCAAGTGGTGAAAATGTGGTGGAGCGTGAAGGTTTGTCAGTGCGTCATCCGGCACGCTTTGTATTAGTAGGTAGTGGTAATCCTGAAGAAGGTGAATTACGTCCACAGTTGTTAGATCGTTTTGGCTTGGCAGTTGATGTACAAACACCGACTGAACTCGCTTTACGTATAGAAGTCGTTAAGCGTCGTGATGCCTATGAAAATAATCCCGATGCGTTTATAGAAAAATGGCAAAAGGAAGTCGATAAAATTCGTCGTCGTATTGTTGCCGCAAAAAAGAAACTACCCACTGTAAAAGTCCCCGATAAAGTATTAGAGCGTGCAGCACAACTCTGCATGGCGCTAGGCACGGATGGTTTGCGTGGTGAATTAGCATTAATGCGTGCTGCACGTGCGGTGGCTGCATTAGAGGGTGATGCGGTTGTGACCGATCATCACTTAAAACAAATTGCTTCGCCGGCGTTACGACATCGCTTGCGTCGTAATCCACTCGATGATGCTGGTTCCGGTACGCGTGTAGCACGTGCTGTGGAAGAAATTTTCGCTGTCTAAAATCATAGTGCAGCTATGACTTCCACTTCTTCTCCCGAAAGTAATCAAGCAGCCTCTGAACAAGCCGATATGGTGTGGCAACGTGCAGTGCAGGTTGCTGTGCTGTTTGCACTTGATCCTGTAGGCACAGGTGGTGTACGTTTGCGTGCTGGTGCTGGACCAGTACGAGATATGTGGCTGACCTTGTTACGCAATTTATTGGGCGTGGCATCACTGCGCCGCATGCCCTTATCAATTACAGATGAACGTCTACTAGGCGGTTTAGATTTACCTGCAACGCTTGCAAGTGGTCGTCCTGTTTTGCAAAAAGGTCTGTTAGCTGAAATTGATGGCAGTATTGTGTTGCTCGCGATGGCTGAACGACTTCCTACTGCTACCGCAGCACGACTCTGTGCTGTGATGGATAACGCAGAAGTCAGATTAGAGCGTGATGGTTTAACAGTCTGTACCCCAACCCGTTTTGGAGTGGTTGCTTTAGATGAAGGGCAGTCGGATGATGAGACTGTCGTGATTGGACTGCGTGACAGATTAGCATTTGATTTAGATTTATCGTTGGTCTCGCCACGTGTAGCATCAGCTGCAGATTTTTCTGAGCAATGGATAGCTAACAACATAGACATTGCTGCTGCTCGTAAGCGACTCGCTAACATACAAGTGAGTGATGACATCATTGCTGCTGTATGTGGAACTGCTTTAGCTCTCGGTGTAGATTCATCGCGTGTTTCATTACTCGCGATGCGTGTAGCAAGAGCGAGTGCAGCTTTAGATGGCAATCACTCTGTCACTGAAGAAGATGCATCGATCGCTGCGCAATTGGTATTGGGGCCGCGAGCAACACGACTGCCACCCATGGCTGAACAAGAACAGTCAGAACAACAAGAGCCTGAACCAGAAGTTGAATCAGAAACGCAGCCAGAGCAACACGCTGTTGAGCCAGACACGCCGCCTGATCATGAAAGTGAATCACCACCACCGCAAGATGCAACACAAAAATTAGAAGATAAAGTGTTAGAGGCAACGCAAGCAGCGATACCTGCTGGTTTGCTATCGCAACTCATGAATGGCAATTTTTTACAGCAGCGTGCAGCTAGTGGCAAGTCAGGTGCGCCATTAAAAAATGGACAGCGTGGAAGACCTGCTGGATCACGACGCGCTATGCCTGCTCATGGTCAGCGCTTACATTTAATTGATACCTTGCGTGCCGCAGCGCCGTGGCAAAAATTGCGACGCATGCAAATAAGCGATCCACTGGCAGCAGCACGTGTACAAGTACGCGCTGAAGATTTTCACATCACACGCATTAAACAAAAAACCGGAACCACTACTTTATTTGTTGTCGATGCATCAGGCTCTTCTGCATTACATCGCTTAGCTGAAGCAAAAGGTGCAGTGGAATTATTGCTGGCAGATTGTTATGTGCGCCGTGATCAAGTCGCTGTGATTGCATTCAGAGGTAAAACTGCAGAAATTTTATTGCCACCTACCAGATCATTAGTACGTGCTAAGCGTAGTTTGTCAGGATTGCCTGGTGGAGGAGGCACACCACTTGCATCAGCGATTGATGCAGCAGCAGCGATGGCCGATGAAATAAAGCGCAAAGGCCAAACACCAGTGATTGTGATGTTGACTGATGGTCGCGCGAATGTAGCGCGTGATGGTAGTGGTGGAAGAGAAAAAGCGATGGCAGATGCGTTGTCTTCAGCTGCGCGTTTGCGACTATGCCAAGCTGCAGTCTTATTGATTGATACTTCACCACAACCACAGTCCACGGCATTACAGTTAGCTCATGCTATGACTGCACGATATCTACCATTGCCATATGCAGGTGCGAATGCCATGTCGCACGCAGTGCGCAGTGCATTACAAGAAGGAAGTTAAATTGTGACGCACGTAATGCACTGGGAAACGGATGGAGTGAATTGGCCAAATCGCCAGTTCAGTCGATTTGTGAATGCAGATGGATTGCGTTGGCATATTCAGGAATTTCTACCACGCGAGTCAAAATCCAAAGATTCAGCCCCCGTGATTTTGTTATTACATGGGACAGGTTCATCGACACATTCATGGCGTGAGGTTGCGCCTCTGTTAGCGCAGCATGCGCGGGTGGTGGCAATTGATTTACCCGGCCATGCTTTTACTTCTATGCCACATGCAACTGAACAATCACTGCCCAGTATGGCGCACCATGTTGCCAGCCTATTGAGTAGCTTATCAATTGCACCCACTGTCGTAGTCGGCCATTCAGCAGGCGCAGCAGTGGCTGCTCGGATGATATTGGATCGCACCATCACGCCAAAAGCACTGATTAGTTTGAACGGTGCCTTACTTGGGTTTAGTGGATTAGCAGGACAGTTCTTTTCTCCCATTGCACGCGTATTGGCATCCATGCCCTTAGTCGCGCGATTTTTTGCATGGCAGTCAGCCGACTCAGCGACCGTAGAAAGGTTGATAGCAAGCACGGGATCAAAATTGGATGCGAGGGGTCTGCAACTCTATGCGCAATGTGTGCGCAATGAAGGTCATGTCGATGCCGCACTGGCCATGATGGCGCATTGGGATTTGCAGCAATTGCAGAGCGAACTACATAAAATAAACATACCGGTATGGATGGTAGCGGCTAAAAATGATTTAACCGTACCGGCCGAGCAAGCTGCTCAAGTTGCCAAAGAATTGCAATTTTCCGAGTTTGTAATTTGGCCTAAGCTAGGACATTTGGCGCACGAAGAAAATCCCGTACTGTGCGCTCAACTCATACAACAAGTCATGCATACAATCGGCAGTGCCGCTCCAGAGAAACGACAGCCAGCCGTGGTCTAGAGACCAAAGCAAGAAGTTAACAACAAAAGCAATCAACTTAGAAGAAGTTACTGCT
>CAMCXB010000012.1 GCA_945883145.1 Bordetella parapertussis
TCCAACCAACACAACCAGAAAAAAAATCATGAGTACAACAATGTTGCGTGGCAAGGTGGGCCATAGTGCTGGTGAGACGCCATCTAAACCTTGAAATTGCTTGCTGATTTTTTTCAAATCAATCATTGTTTCTATCTTATCTAGCATCATCTCTCCTTAGAACGATCTAAGATAGTTAGCTTGATAGTGAATTCAAATAGTTTTCTTAAATCCTTACCCTGACCAACCGTCGTTAATTTACTTTCTAGTAGCGTTGGCTTAGATAAGTAGCGCGAATTCATATCAATATTGTGCAAAAATTCAGAAATGCGTGCATTGGATTGAGCATGTCCTGTCAAAGTAATCACCTCTGTTTGCTTAATTGATTTTAAAACCATGCCTACTGGCGTTAGATCCACCAACTCATCCAACAAATAAACTGGTTGATTACGTATAGCTTGTAAATTCAAAATCATTGCTTGTCGCTGTTTTAATGATTTTATTTCTTCATCTAGTATCACGATTTCTTTTATCCGTGCATCAAGCTTAGTCATTTCATTTTCTAACACGGCATTTCTTGTAGATTGATTGGAGAGCAAACTCTCTAAGGTCAGCATCACTACAATCACAACCAACATTCCCACTAAAGCTGCCAGCAGCAAAGATTGATTAAATGATCGTTTACGCGCTATTCGGCGCGCTTCTCGCCATGGCAAGAGATTGAAATTCATACTTCCATCCCACTTAAGGCTAGTCCAACTGCAACCAATGAAAGAGATGCTTGTGACTCTACGATGGATTGATTTACTCTTGATGAAAATTTCATACCTAAGAATGGATTAGCCAGTAACACTGGTATATCGATTCTTTGTGATAGGAGTGATGTTAATTGTATGAGGTGGCAGGCATCACCAGCTAAATATAGATACTCGAGTTGTGTGTAAGCACTGGATGAAAAAAATAACTGTAGCGATCGATTTAACTCTTGCGCCAGCATTTCATTAAATGGCTGAATGATGTCGGCTTGCATGTCATCTATATAGCGCTGTAAATCTTGTTTTAATTTTTGATTACCTAGTCCAAGCTCGCGTTCATACACTGTTGCTCGATTAACTAAGACTGAAAAATGACTATGCTCCGAACCAATATGAAATAAGCCAATTGCATTATTTTTTCCATGCTTTTCTCTTTTTATTTTTTCAGAAAGTGCAAAGCGCGCAGCATAAGAATCTACATTGATAGCAACCACCTCTAAGCCTACTGCTTTTGCTAATGCGATTCGTTCATCTATTTTTTCTTTACGCGCAGCGACTAACATGACATCAATAGCGGCTTGTTCTCTGTTGGATGGGCCAAGAATATAAAAATCTAATCCCATCTCACTCAGCGGGAATGGAAGATTTTGGCTAGCCTCTGTTTCAATTTCTGCTTCGATATCGTCTTCACTCAGTAAGTCAGGCAACGTGACGACTTTACTAATGACTGAAGAAGCAGGAAGCGCAAGTGCCACATGATGCGTAGGACTTGCACTTTTCACCATAGCGATATGGAGGGCTTCACACACTTGATCAAATTGCTGCACAACCCCTTCGCGCACGACACCTTGATTAAATGGCTCAAATGCAAAATGTTCGATTCGTAATTTACCTCTAGCACCTGAGAGCTCAATGAGTCTGACTCCAGCAGTATCGATATCAAGTCCGATTAATGGCGCTCGACGTGACCAGGGGAATTTATAGGACAAGAAAGTCAATAGGAGCTCGCAGTGAGGAGATTTGTTTTCATTTTTGAAATAGCGGCAAATGCTAACAACTCGATTTCGTCTCTGTAAAGCTGAGGGGGAACCTCGTTGTCAAATGCCTACGATTGCTCAGATTGAACTTAGATTGAGCCAGAGAACCCTATGCAAGCAGACAAGCAGATGGCGCTGCAGCTTGATTTCAACGCAATAAGCTCTTTGCAGAAAATGAAACAAATGCTTTTTGAGGTCTAGCTAAAAGTTATTCTTGATATGCAATGCTTATGGCGCAGTCGGTATAATGAAATACTGTAGTTACTCTCATTGCTAGTCTTATTGTTCATGAATCCAAACCCACCGAACACACCCAATGGGGCAAACCCCAACCAATCACCGATACGTAAATTACCTACTGCGGTAAAGCTCTTGCTGAGCATTTTTGGTATTGCAACTGGTCTGGCGGTGATTGGCGCTCTCTTAATTGGATTCATGCTGATGATGGCTTATCCGAATCTGCCGGATATTGATTCACTCGCCACCTATCAGCCGAAAATGCCGCTACGAGTTTTTTCTGCTGATAATGTGTTGATTGGTGAATTTGGTGAAGAACGACGTAGCCTTGTTCATTACAAAGATATTCCCAAGGTGATGACGCAAGCGGTATTAGCGATTGAAGATGATCGCTTCTATGAACATAGCGGTGTTGATTTTTGGGGTATTTTGCGTGCTGCTGTTCACAATACACTGGGTGGCAGTAGACAAGGTGCATCAACTATCACACAACAAGTCGCGCGTAATTTTTTCCTTTCTAGTGAACAAACTATTAAACGTAAGTTGTATGAAGTTTTATTAGCTTGGAAGATAGAAAAAACACTGACAAAAAATCAGATTCTTGAGCTTTACATGAATCAGATTTATTTAGGTCAACGTGCTTATGGTTTTGCTTCTGCTGCGCAGATTTATTATGGCAAGAAGCTCAATGAAATTACGATTGCTGAAGCCGCCATGCTTGCTGGCCTACCAAAAGCACCTTCCGCAAACAATCCAGTTGTTAATCCAAAACGTGCAAAAGTACGTCAGCAATATATTTTGCAGCGCATGCGTGATCTAGGCTACATCACACCGGATCAATATCAAACTGCGCATGATGAACAATTAAAAATTAAAATGAATAGTAATGAATTCAGTGTACACGCTGAATATGTCTCTGAAATGGCCAGACAGATGGTGTATGACCAATTTAAAGAGGAGACCTATACACGCGGATTGAATGTGTACACAACCATTACGAAAGCTGATCAAGATGCCGCTTATCAAGCACTTCGACAAGGTGTTTTAGAGTATGAAAGACGTCAGCCTTATCGCGGACCTGAAGCGTATATGCAAATCCCTTCTGATAAAAATGATGCAGAAGCAGCGATTGAAACCAAGTTAGCGGAACACCCTGACAGTGATGGTATTAGTGCTGCAGCGGTTTTGTCTGCTACACCGAAGATCGTGCGTGCTATGTTGGCATCCGGTGAAGAAATCACGATTGAAGATACGGGACTTACGCAAGTTACTGCTGTACTGAGTGAAAAATCTGCTGCTAATAAACGTATCACGCGCGGCGCAATTATTCGCGTCATGCAATTAGAAAAAAAATGGGTCATCGTTCAACTGCCGGATGTAGAAGCAGCATTTGTTTCTGTCAGTGCGGAGGATGGCTCTATACGTTCTCTAATTGGCGGCTTTGACTTCAATCGCAATAAATTTAATCACGTTACACAAGCTTGGCGTCAACCTGGTTCTTCATTTAAGCCTTTCATTTATTCTGCCTCATTAGAGAAAGGCCTCTCACCAGGTACGATCGTCAATGATGCGCCGATCACCTTTGATACTTCTCAGACCGGTAGTTTGGCTTGGGAGCCTAAGAATTACGATAATAAATATGATGGACCAATGACAATGCGGCGTGGTCTTTCGAAATCAAAAAACATGATTTCGATTCGCATACTAGAAAAAATCGGCCCGCAATACGCGCAAGAATATGTAACGAAGTTTGGTTTTGATCCAGAAAAAAATCCGCCTTACTTAACCTTGGCTTTAGGTGCTGGTGCTGTAACTCCTTTACAAATGGCAGGGGCTTATACTGTTTTTGCGAATGGTGGTTACCGTATTAATCCTTATCTGATTTCAAAAATTACTGACAATAATGGTAAATCCTTATTTCAAGTGACACCTGAACATGCGGGTGATGAAGCCTTTCGCGTGATTGATGAGCGTAATGCATTTTTAATCGATAGCATGTTGAAAGATGTGGTTAAACAAGGTACTGCTACACGCGCACTATCTTTAAAACGTACTGACATTGCTGGAAAAACTGGCACCACAAATGATTCTATTGATGCTTGGTTTGCAGGTTATAACCCCAAGTTAGTTGGTATCGCTTGGATAGGATTTGATAAACCTAAGAATTTAGGCAACCGAGAAACCGGCGGCGGTTTGGCTTTACCGATTTGGATTAGTTATATGCAGAAGGCATTAGCCACGGTACCCATCATGAATCGGGAAATGCCCGCAGGGATAAGTGCCTTAGGCAGTGACTTCACTTATCATGAATATATTGAAAGTGGGGGTGTCAGTTCGATTGGGCTTAGCTCATCCGGTGAATCCAAGCCCGCAGATGACAATTCTGAAGGTAAACCACAAAACGAATTGTTTTAGTGATGTGCGCTTGGTTACAGTTGGATAGCCTCACCGGCATACAGCGTTGCAAGTGCTGATAGGCTGGCAAATAACTCGCTGCCATCGCGTGTATTGAGCCACTGACCCTCATTGTGGCGGTAGTGATAGCCGCCTGCCTTAGCAGCAACCCAGATCTCCTGCATAGGCGCTTGGGTATTGATGATGATTTTGGCATCATTATCGGGAAATTCTACCTGCAGTACATTGCCACTACGCGCACATTCCAAATCGATATCAGTTTCATCCGCCACCTGCTCTAAACTTGTCTGAATCTTGCGTAACACTCCCTCTGCCAACAGCAGAAACTCTGATTCGCCCATGCTACACTCCAGTGAAAATATGTTTAACAGCGCGCACTTGACGCGCTATGAATTTTTAACAACATCCGTCATGCTCAATCTACTACGAATTGGTTTTATTCTAGCGCTGATTTGCTCTCTTGGTTTGCTCGCAGCTTGTGGCCAAAAAGGCCCGCTGTATTTACCAGAACAGCCTAGACCTGCTAAACAAAAACCTGGGACTGTAAGTCCACAATCTTTTCATTTCAACTCAACTCACCAACAGCACGCCTAATCATGTCGAACTTCGACTACCACCATAACAGCCTTTATGTTGAAGCAGTATCTTTGGAAAACATCGCCAGAAGATATGGAACACCTACGTATGTTTATTCACGCGCGAGCTTAACGCAAAATTTTTTAGCATATGCAGACGCCTGTAAAAAACATGGACGCGGATCAAATGGCGCTTTAATTTGCTATTCCGTTAAATCTAATTCCAATCTAGCAGTGCTGAATGTCTTGAGTAAGCTAGGTTCAGGCTTTGACATTGTTTCAGGTGGCGAGCTATTACGCGTTCTTGCTGCTGGCGGCGATCCACGTAAAGTCATTTTTTCTGGAGTAGGGAAATCAATTGAAGAAATGCGTTTAGCTTTGACGCATGACATTCTATGTTTCAATGTTGAGTCTATCCCTGAACTACAACGTTTAAATGATGTTGCAGCTTCAATGAATAAAACGGCTTCGGTATCTTTACGCGTCAATCCTGATGTTGATGCACGCACCCACCCTTATATTTCAACTGGATTAAAAGATAATAAATTTGGTATAGCTTTTGAAGATGCTATTTCAACTTATCAAGAAATCGCCTCTTTACCGCATTTACAAATTATTGGTATTGATTGTCATATAGGCTCGCAGTTATTAGATGATGCGCCTCTACTAGAAGCACTAGATAAAATAATTGAGCTAGTTGATAAACTAAGTGATCTAGGAATCGATCTACATCATCTTGATATCGGTGGTGGCGTAGGCATTACCTATGATGATGAAGAGCCGGTTCCTGTTGGGGATTATTTGCATCGTTTATTTACACGCATTGATACATGGCGTACTGCTAAACATAATGGCAAGCCAATTAAAGTAATGTTTGAACCAGGTCGCTCTATTGTAGGCAATGCCGGTGTTTTATTGACTGAAGTGCAGTATTTAAAACATGGTGCTACGAAAAACTTCGCTATCGTTGATGCAGCCATGAATGATTTAATGCGACCTGCTATGTATGAAGCATGGCATGGCGTGCTGCCTGTCAAGCAAAGACAAATCACACCACGTGTCTATGATGTGGTTGGCCCTGTTTGTGAATCAGGTGACTGGCTTGCTCGTGCTCGCACGCTAGCGTTGGAACAAGATGATTTACTCGCTATTTTGTCAGCTGGTGCGTATGGTATGACGATGGCATCGAATTACAATTCTCGTGGACGTCCTGCGGAAGTTTTAGTCGATGGCGATAAAGCGATACTGATTAGAAAACGTGAATTAGCGACAGATTTATTTGCCTTAGAATCCATCCCTCAATAGAGGGCTGCTTTATGTTTCTTTTTATTCTGCCACCACGTCACTAAGCGACTACCTAACAATACTACAGCAATGACAGTGATCAATAAGGGTTGGGCGAAATTTTGTTTGCCCGCCCGCATCCACCAAAAATGAACTAAGCCCGTTAGGATGATGAGATAGATAAGTTGATGAAGTATTTTCCATCGCTTGCCTAATCTACGCATCATGCTGTTTGTACTTGTGATAGCTAACGGTAATAGCAATAAAAATGTAGCAAATCCCATTGCAATGAAAGGCCGTTTTAGCACATCAATCAACATGGCCTGTACATCAAAAAAATGATCGAACCAGTAAAATGCGAGAAAATGTAAGCTAGCGTAAAAGAAAGTGAATAAACCTAGCATACGTCGCATTGCAAGCAGCCAATTCCAACCACTTAATCGTCGCAATGGCGTGATGCTTAAAGTTATACACAACATATAAAGCGTCCAATCCCCTGTGTTACGCGTGATAGCTTCAAGTGGATTGGCACCTAGCTGATCTAAGTAAGCAAAAATAATTAATCGCAAAAAAGGTACGCAGGCTAATAAGAATAAACCTGCTTTTATTATTTTGAATTGCTTACTATCAGGCTTTAGCAACTGCATGCTAGACCTAATAAAATTTTCTTAAATTCATTCCGCTATATAGCGAGGCAACTTCTGGATAACCATTAAACATCATCGTTGCCCGCTTTTTATTGAATAGACCATCTTCTCCTATGCGTCGCTCTGTAGCTTGTGACCATCGTGGATGATCGACTTCAGGATTAACGTTTGCAAAAAATCCATATTCTTCTGGGGCTGATCGATTCCATGCGGTGATAGGTGGCTTTTCTGTAAAACGTATGCGCACTAGCGACTTGGCTGATTTAAATCCATATTTCCAAGGCACGATAATTCTGACTGGTGCGCCATTTTGATTCGTTAAGGTTTGCCCATACATACCCATGACTAACATGGTTAAAGGATGATTTGCTTCATCAATCCGCAAGCCTTCTGTATACGGCCAATTCAATACGCGATTACCTACTCCGGGCATTTGCTTAGGATCTGCCAAGGTAGTGAATTCCACATACTTGGCATTGCCGGTGGGCTCTACTTTGCGGATTAATTCAGAAAAAGAAAAACCTACCCAAGGTATGACCATAGACCAACCCTCTACACATCGTAGGCGATATAAACGCTCTTCTAGTGGCGCTAGTTTTAATAAGCTGTCTATATCTAATGTGAGTGGCTTTTTAATCTCACCATCAATTTGTACTGTCCATGGATGCGTTTTTAATGATTTTGCTGTGTTAGCTGGATCACTTTTATCTAAACCAAACTCATAAAAATTATTGTAAGTCGTGGCATCAGTAAAACTAGTAGGCTTATCTTTGGCTGTGTAAATTATATTCGGACGTGCTGACAAGGGCTTTGTGCTTGCAGCGCTTTCTGCCCAAGCACTATGACTTAAAGATGAAGCCGTCATGGTGCCTATTGCGAGTTGTTGCAAAAACTGACGTCGCGCCGTTGCTATGGATTGCGGTGTAATTTCTGATGGAGCAGGTTCTTGAAAACGAAAACGATGATTTTTCATAGGGCTTCCTGTTTCTTAACTTGAGAATGACTCACGTCGTTCAGTAGCAGATACTGAACTGATTAAAAGGCTAGTGATAAGCATACTGTAAAACAAAAAGGGCAACCTTGCGGCCGCCCTTTTTTACTTATATTTATTAATCTGCGATCTGTTCACTGATAGAACATAGCGATTATTTTCCAGAATTCAAACCTGCAATATAGTCTGCAACTGCTTGAATTTCATCTTCTGATAAACGCTTAGCGATGGTGGTCATTTGCGCATTATTTGAACGCGTACCAGCACGGAAGTTAGTTAATTGTGCCACGGTGTAATCTTGATGCTGACCACCTATGCGTGCAAATTGCGCTGGTATGCCTGCACCGTTTGGACCATGACAACCTGCACATGCAGGAACATTTTTCTCACCGATACCAGCGCGGTAAATCTTTTTACCTGCATCAATGGTGTCTTTATTACGTGCACTGCCTGGTAATACTTTTTGCTGATCTAAATAAGCAGCAACATTGGCAATGTCTTCATCCGTCATCGCTTTCGCTATGCCCGTCATCACTACATGATTACGAGTAGGACCTTTAAATTCATGCAATTGCTTTTGGGTATAAGCAGCATGTTGTGCTGCCAGTTTTGGATTGACTGAAACGGTGGAATTACCCGCAACTCCATGGCAAGCCACGCAAGCCATTACGCCACGTGCTGGGTCACCACCAGAATATAAAGTAGCGCCTTTAGCAGCATCAGCCTTAGCACCAGATTTTTCTTCACTTGCTATAGCAAGTGTGGAAGTCGCGATCAGCGCGACTGAGATATATTTTGCAAAGTTCAGCAAAGCACGGTTCATTCAAACACCTTGGGGACTGGAAAAATGTTGGGTTATGGCTTTTTAGTCAGCATGCTCATTAAACTGAACATGGACTGTACGATGAATAAACTCTCGTACTAATTGCCCTGCAATAACCACACATTGTACTACAATAGGTCTCTCCTTTTGTGCCCATGCTGGGCTGTCTGCCTCTCTCCTATCCCATGTCCCTGCTCTGGCAAGCCCGCTTTTACACCACTGTTAATCAGCTGTCTGATTTGCCAAATTATAAAGTCCCTGAAATTGCCTTTGCTGGCCGCTCAAATGCGGGCAAGTCGACTGCTATTAATTTGCTGTGTAATCAAAAAAAACTCGCTTTTGCCTCTAAAACACCGGGGCGTACTCAACATATTAATTTTTTCTCTATCGGCGGTGCGCATGTAGGTCAACACCGAAAAGACCCTACCCGTGTCGATGAAATTAAGTGCTTTTTAGTTGATTTGCCTGGTTATGGCTATGCAGAAGTCTCCGGCGATGCAAAATTCCATTGGCAGGAGCTGCTAGGACGCTATGTGCAAATGCGCGAGCAGCTCACCGCTTTGGTTTTGATTATGGATGCGCGCAGACCTTTCACCGAGCTCGATGTGGAAATGTTGGAATGGTTTGCGCCAACTGGGAAACCGATTCATTGCCTTCTTAGCAAGTCTGATAAGCTTAATCGCACCCAATCGACTGATGCATTGCGTCTTGCCAATACGGTTCTGTCCAGTTATGTTGATGAATCTGGCACGCCGCTTCCATTTTCAGTCCAATTGTTTTCTGCATTAAAACGCACAGGCATGGAAGAAGCGGATGCTCAAATCAGAGCATTGTTAGGTCTGACCCCTGCTGCGGTCACGAGCGAATAGCTAAGATAAATAAAAAAGCCTTGGAGCAAGGGGATGACTCCAAGGCTTAACACTAAACCAGTTGAACGGCTTAGCCCCGCTCTGGGAGGAAATTAGCGGGAGGTGCGAAGATCACCTATCTTTGTGACGGCAAAGATCAAATTAAGTTTCATCTTTTTTATGCAGTGCTTAGTAAATATCTAAAAATCACAACCATCTGAGAACAACATGACTGATCGCTTAAAAACATCTGCCCAGTTCCCTGCACTTCGTATGCGTCGTATGCGTAGAGATGATTTCTCACGCGCCATGATGCGTGAACATGTTGTGACCTCTGCTGATTTAATTTATCCAGTCTTTATTCTCGATGGCAAAAACAGACGTGAAGTTGTTGCCTCCATGCCTGGCGTAGAACGTGTATCAGTTGATTTACTTTTTGCAGTGGCTGAAGACTGTGTGAGTTTGGGTATTCCGGTTCTTGCCTTATTTCCCGTAATTGATCCTGCATTAAAAACACCGGATGGCATCGAAGCGACCAACCCGAATGGTTTAGTGCCTCGTGCAGTGCGTGAATTAAAAGCGCGCTTTCCTGAATTAGGCATTCTTACCGATGTTGCACTCGATCCTTTTACTAGTCATGGCCAAGATGGTGTGTTGGATGAAAACGGCTATGTCTTAAATGATGAGACGACTGCTATCTTACTTAAACAATCCTTAGTACAAGCTGCAGCAGGTGTTGATATCGTTGCACCTTCAGACATGATGGATGGACGCATAGGCGCCATTCGTGAAGCGCTTGAATCGGATCGCTTTATACACACACGCATCATGGCTTATTCAGCGAAATATGCTTCTGCGTTTTATGGCCCTTTTCGTGATGCAGTTGGTTCAGCTGCAAATTTAGGTAAAGGCAGTAAAGCGACTTATCAAATGGATCCAGGCAACAGCGATGAAGCCTTGCGTGAAGTCGCGCTAGATTTATCCGAAGGCGCTGACATGGTGATGGTCAAACCAGGCATGCCTTATTTAGACATAGTACGTAGAGTGAAAGAGGAATTTAAAGTACCGACTTTTGCTTATCAAGTCAGTGGTGAATATGCCATGATTAAAGCCGCAACCCAAAACGGCTGGCTAGATCATGATAAAACCATGATGGAAGCATTACTCTGCTTTAAACGCGCAGGCGCTGATGGTGTGCTGACTTATTTTGCTAGAGATATTGCGCGCTATATCAACCAGTACTAATTAATACTGATTATCTCCTTAGTCACTCTTCATATATAACTTTGCGGTTCAGACTCCTGAACCGCTTTTTCTTCAAATTAGTTCGATAGTCGAACTAATCACTTCACAACTGCACTGATAGACTCTCTCATTAATTGGAGTGTCGGCATGAGTAAAATCCAACTACCACCTGTTTTTATCAGTCCTAATATGAAATTATCGCAGTACGATACTGAGCACGGAAAAGGTCTGAATGATGCTGTGTTAGCAAGAAAAGAAAAATATATAACGCCTGATGGAAAAAAGGCACTGCAATTGTTTTCTCAAGAGTCCAACCTCATGAATTAAAATTATTAGATGCAGACAAAAGGCTAGGTCACACTTCTATCGTACGAAGTTTTATTGATGGAAAACTAAAATCAATCAAAGCTCCTCAAGTGATTAAAGAACGTATTTATTCGATGAGTAATCGAATCGACTCAGGAAACACAAAAAACTCTGATAACAAATTTGTTTCTGCCGATGCGTTTACTGACAATTTAAATAATGGTAAATTTTTTTCATTTCCTGAAGCAAAACAAGTTAGATTTGTAGATTCTGCGAATACAATAATTAATCAACCCGATAAGAAATAAAAAAAATTTCTTTAGCGCATCCCTACCAATTCAATCTCACGATCTCCTAGCTACTTCCACGCAAATATTTATTTGCGTTCGTAGATCATTTACTCGAATAAATTTTTTTATTAATTTAATCACTGATTTTTTGTCGCCTTAGCACTTGTTTCTGTACATTCCATTCATTAATCGAACTTATTGTTGCTTTTTGCAACAAATTGTCATTGCAGCTCGATTGATTGGAAGAAACATGGACATTTCAAAAAAAAATTTAAGAAACAATCTTTTTTACGAAAAATCACCACAACCATTTAATTCTAGCGACAAAGAAAAAATATCTTTACTAACAACGAGAATCGAATCCTATACGCGTAAAGGGGAAATAAGGCAGAAAGTTATTTTTTATCGCAATGATGTTTACACGAAGGACTTTATAAATAATCAATCTAAATATATTACTGATAGAGCTTCTACAATAGCCCATTTACAAAACGAATTATCAAAATCTAATAAGTTTAATCCAAATCAAATACAGCTTTTCATAAAAAATATTCATTCTGATATTGCCGTAATGAAGGATTACTCACCAGAACAGAATGAAATTTCTAATAAAGCCATGGAAGCAAATGACGATTTCGAAGAATTTGCTGATTTTATAAAGGTATGCAAACAATTTAAAGCTGCAAATGAGAAGTACTCTGAATTGCCTTTAAGCATACGTGAAAAAAATGAAGGAATTTCTAGTGATGATTTAAATTACACACCCAATCAAGAAAAAACTATAAATTATTTTAATTATTTAAACTTAAAGTATGAAAATTATCTAAAATTTTTTGATAATAAATTTGATAAAGACATATGGAAAAATGAAGAAGCACTTAATACAGAGAAAAATATTAGACTTAATTTATTAAATTCAACGCAAAAAGAAAATGAAGAAATGAAACTTGATGCACATAAATCATCTGAAAAAATTGATTATTTAAAAGCCTCTCTCTTTGAAGATAATTTGAAAATTTTTAAAATCAAGAAAAAAAATATAGTTGAAAACGGCTTCATGCTGCAATACGATAATTCACAGAAAACCAATAAATCTAAACTTCGTTATAGCTCTCCAGGCACAACAACTGCCAATTCACCTAGAAATAATTTAAGTGCCAAACAAATTAAAAGCCTAAATGTTTCATTTAGTACTAATTCACCTAATTTAATAAATAATCAGAACCCAATAACTACTCAATCTGAAAAATTAGCATCTTCTAATTCAAACTCTACTCCAGAAAAAAAATCTATTGAAACTATTACAAGCCAGTCTCAACCAGAAAAACCTATCAATTCACACTCAGCTCAATATGCAGCGAGTTCTTCCTTACTTCCTCCTATTGGCGTAAATGGCACTTCCTTACCTATTCCTAGCGCACCAAAGGATACAAAAAATTAAAATTGCATGTGCCTAGGAATTTTTCTTTGATGGTCTTTGAGATGTTTTTTTATTTTTTAGTATTTTCTAAAAATTTTTGCGCTGATTGAAATCCTATAATTCTTTGATTACGCATTTCATTACCCGATGCGTTAAAAAAGAGTATGCCTGGCGGTCCAAATAAACCATATTTCTTTAATAATGCTTTGTCATCAGCATCATTGGCGGTCACATCGGCTTGTATGAGCAGCATTTGATCTAATTCTTTTCGCACTTGCTTATCACTAAAGGTAAGCTTCTCCATCTCTAAACAAGATACACACCAATCCGCATAAAAATCGAGCATAACTACGCGACCCTTCGCTGCGCGGATTGCCTGCTCTACATCTTCAATTGTTTTTACACGTTTAAATTTTGTTGCAGCGAGTTGACTTGTTGAGGCTGATGTCCAAGGTGACCAGACGTCTCTGCTACCTATGGCTATCCCTGATAATTCAATCAGTCCTAATGCTATGAAAATGATGCCTATGAATTTAATTGAGGGTTTCCATTTTTTTGGCCACAACAAAAAAACTCCGTATCCAACACTGAGTGTTCCCCAAATCAGCATGAGCACGACTGGAGAGATGAGTGACGCGACCATCCACGCTGCCATAGCAAGCATTAACACACCAAAGAATGGTTTAACTGCGCCCATCCACGCGCCTGCACGCGG
Source organism: Bordetella parapertussis (assembly GCA_945883145.1). Taxonomy (GTDB): domain Bacteria; phylum Pseudomonadota; class Gammaproteobacteria; order Burkholderiales; family Burkholderiaceae_D; genus Pernthalerella. The sequence continues at coordinate 13,568 of CAMCXB010000012.1, forward strand.
CAATAATGATCCTGCCGATACACCTAACAGCAGTAAAGGTACGCTCATTCCCATCGCCATAAAAAATAAGGCGCTACTAGCAATCACAACATCGCGCGTTTGACTGAGATAGACCAATACTCCTGCAAGTGGTGCTGCCACACAGGGTCCTACAATTAGTGCTGATAGCGATCCCATTAAAAAAACGCCATATAATTTTCCACGTTTTTGCTGCTCAGATAAACGCGTTAAGCTAAGTTGTATGGCTGATGGCATTTGCAATTGAAATACATCAAACATGGATAAGGACATAATTGTCATTAAGAGTGCAAAGCTGATTAGCACCACAGGATTTTGCAAGAAGGCTGATAAGCCCTCTCCGATTAAACCTGCTGCAGTTCCCAATAAGGTGTAAACCAAAGCCATGCCCAATGAGTAGGCAAGTGATAGTAATAGTCCACGCCGTCTACTCACTTGCTCACCTTCACCCACAATAATGACGGATAAGATAGGCACCATAGGTAATACGCAGGGTGTGAACGATAGGCCTAGTCCTAACAAGAAGAATAGAGGCAATATGATTAACAAATCATGACTTGCAAGGGACGCTTCTATTTGCCCCATCTCCGTCGTTGCTGACTGTGCATTACTTACCCTTGTTGCATTATTGTCTGTAGCCTCTATATCGTTTGTAGCTTGCTTGATATCGAGTGAAATTTTACCCACTGATTCCATGGGCGGATAACACAGTCCTTTATCTGCACATCCTTGGCTTATAGCCTTAAGTGTGAAAGCTGTTTTTGCTTCGACTGGAATGATGATGCTAATGTTGTTGCGATAAATTTCTACTTCCTTCTCGAAGTTAGGATCAAATTTAATCTTACCCTTTGGGATATTTGGATCACCTAATTTTGCCTTTTCTGCACTAAATGCAAAGCGTTCACGATATAAATAGTAGCCATCTGCTATTTTGTAATGCACTTCTATTTTGTCAGGCGCTATTAGATTCGCACTGAATTTAAATGCCTGTTCTGGCGCAAGAAATTCTTCTTCTGCTTTGACATGTGTTGCACTCACAACCAATGTGATGATGAAGCTTAGAATATGCAGTAAGTTTTTTTTGTTCATTAAGTTTTGCATGTTAATTTTTACTAGCTTTTAGTGTGTTCACTTTATTTTGAAAATCGCTTTCGCGTCAGTATCGTGGCAACATAAAATCCCACACAGCAGTACGCCATTAATATGACTAGCTTCTCAATAGCATGCTCAGGTGTTTGACCAAGTAACAGGGGTCGAACTAGATCTACCGCTGTGCTTAATGGCAAGAAGGACGCGACTTGACTTAACCATTGTGGTAATTGTTGATTCGGATAATAGACGCCTGATAAAAAAATCATAGGCGTTAAAAATAACGTGAAGTAATACGTGAAAAAGTCGTAAGCTTTTGCTAATGCATTACAAATTAATGCGATTGAAGCGAATGTCATGCCGATTAAAAATAGTAAGGGTGGCACTAGCAGAGTTGTTGGGTGCAGTCCTATGCCCAACATAAACAAAACGATCAATATTGCTACACCTGATATAAGTGATTTACTCGCTGCCCACAGCATTTCTGCTAATAAGATGTCATCTAATGTTAGTGGCGTATACATCAACGTTTCCCATGTTTTTTGTACATGCATACGTGAAAATGCTGAATATAAAGCTTCAAACGAGGCTGCCATCATGACTGACATGCAGATCGATCCACTTGCTAAAAACTCGATGTAGGGTATGCCATTTATTTCTTTGATAAGGCTGCCTAGCCCATAGCCAAAGGCAATTAATGTGATGAGTGGTTCTGCGATATTGCCAATTACGCTAGCAACCGCGAGTTTTTTCCAGACCAAAAAATTGCGCTGCCACACAGGCGCAAAACGCATGCTTAATGTTGGTAATGTATAAGAAGTCGCGCTCATATTAATCCCGCATTTCCCTTCCAGTGAGCTTTAAAAATACATCTTCTAAATTGGCTGGTCTGTGTAAATATCGCAGTCCATCTTCATGTGCCAGACTTTGTAATAGTGTTTCTACATTTTCTGTATAACAAAACAATGTTTCTCCGCTAGTTTCTACGCGCTGCGCTAATTTTCCGCTTTTATCTCCCCATGCCTTTGCTTGATCACCATAGACTTCGATAACTTGCGGTTCAATATGTTCAGCAATTAAATCGCGTGGCGATCCTTCTGCGATGAGTTGGCCGTGATCGATGACTGCGAGCCGGTCACACAGACGTTCTGCTTCATCCATGAAGTGCGTCGTCAAAAAAATGGTTTTGCCTTGCGCTAGCAATGCTTTTAATCCTTCCCAGATTAAATGTCTTGCTTGCGGATCAAGTCCTGTTGTTGGCTCATCCATGAAGATAATGTCGGGATCATTCACCAATGCACGTGCTAAGGTTAATCGTCTTTTCATCCCCCCTGACAATTCGCTTATGCGTGCCGTTCGCTTACTTTCTAAGCGTGAAAACTCTAACAACCAAACTAGCCTTGCATTGATTTGCTCACGTGTCATTCCGAAATAACGGCTATAAACGATGAGGTTTTCTTCTACGGTGAAGTCTGGATCAAGATTATCTCCTTGAGGCACTACACCAACTCGCATGCGTGCTAAGCGAGCTTGTTGAGGGACATGGTAGCCTGCTAAGATGATGTTGCCACTATCTGGCGCTGTTAAGCCTAAACAGAGTTTAATGGTGGTGGTTTTACCCGCTCCGTTTGGCCCCAACAATCCATAGCATTCGCCAGCTTTCAAACTAAAAGAAAGTTGATCAACAACTTTTAATGGTTTGTCTGCATCACCATAGGTTTTTTGAAGATTTTCTACATGTAATATCTGTTTAGCTGACATGCTTTTTACTCTGGGTCTGTTAGCGTTCTCTGTGTGTGTTGCTGATTTGTGTGGATTGTTGATCTATCCTGATGCTCGTATCCGTCATTATCATTCGAAATGTATTTTAAGGTGCGCCAATAAAAAAACCAGGCACTAGGCCTGGCTTTTTTATTTCGGACTAAATTTCAGGGACGACTTAATTCTTTATTCGCCGCTATGATCTTCAGCGCCTTGGCTGTCAGCTGGACGATCTACTAATTCTACATATGCCATAGGTGCATTGTCGCCAACGCGGAAACCCATTTTCAAAATACGCAAGTAACCGCCATTGCGGCTTGCATAACGTGGGCCTAATTCCGCGAACAACTTAACAACCATCTCACGATCACGTAAACGGTTAAATGCAAGACGCTTATTAGCCAGTGTATCTACCTTACCTAAGGTAAGAATTGGTTCTATAACGCGACGCAATTCTTTCGCTTTTGGTAATGTGGTTTTAATCGCTTCATGGCGCAACAGTGAAACTGTCATGTTGCGCAACATCGCTAAGCGATGGGAAGAAGTACGATTGAGTTTACGTAGTCCGTGACGATGACGCATGGTATTTCCTTTTTAGTTTAAATCCAGCTCTTCTATCGCTCTGTTAAAACAGGCGCGGGCCGGTAAATATTGATTCAATAATTTATTTTTCCAAACCAGCTGGTGGCCAGTTTTCTAACTTCATACCCAATGACAATCCACGTGATGCCAATACTTCTTTGATCTCGTTTAATGACTTACGACCTAAGTTAGGTGTTTTGAGTAATTCATTTTCACTACGTTGGATTAGATCGCCAATGTAGTAAATATTTTCTGCTTTCAAGCAGTTTGCAGAACGGACTGTGAGTTCTAAATCATCAACAGGACGCAACAGGATAGGATCAACGCTAGGTGCACGTGATGGTGCTTCTGCTGCTGCTTCTGTGCCTTCTAGTGCTGCAAATACATTCAACTGATCAACCAATACACGCGCTGATTGGCGTATTGCTTCTTCAGGCGTAATGACGCCATTGGTTTCAATGTTGATTATGAGTTTGTCGAGGTCAGTACGCTGTTCTACTCGAGCAGATTCAACGGTATAAGAAACACGACGCACAGGTGAGAATGAAGCATCGAGAATAATACGACCTATAGTTTTGTTTGCGTCTTCAGCTAAACGACGGACATTACCTGGCACATAACCACGACCTTTTTCAATCTTGACTTGCATATCTAACTTACCACCAGGGGTTAGATTTGCAATGACGTGATCAGGATTGACTAACTCTACATCGTGCGGCAAATCGATATCGGATGCCAACACTGGGCCTTCGCCCTCTTTTTTCAATGTGAGTGTTACTTCATCACGGTTGTGCAATTTGAACACAACACCTTTGAGGTTCAAGAGAATATCAACAACGTCTTCTTGTACGCCATCTAAAGATGAATATTCATGTACTACGCCAGCGATGGTCACTTCAGTTGGTGCATAGCCAACCATAGAGGACAACAAGACGCGACGTAATGCGTTACCTAGAGTGTGGCCATAGCCACGCTCGAACGGCTCCATCTCGACTTTAGCGTGACCTTGACCGAGTGGTTCAACTTCAATAATGCGTGGTTTTAACAGACTGTTTTGCATGAAATGTCCTTTCAATACCCTCGGCTCATTACACCGATAAGGCTGATGGCAAATCGAAAGAGCTGACTAATAAATAGCCAGCGCCGGGAAAATTAACGTGAATACAATTCGACGATGAGTGATTCGTTTACTTCTTGATTGAAGTCTGAACGATCAGGCAAGGTCTTGAGTGAGCCTTCCATTTTTTTAGAATCAACTGAAATCCACATAGGGAAACCAGACTGTTCTGCCAATGAAAGCGCCTCTGCAATACGGACTTGTTTTTTCGCTTTTTCGCGAACTGAAACAACATCACCTACTTTGACTTGATAGGATGGAATGTTAACAACACCTGCGTTAACTACGATCGCTTTGTGTGACACCAACTGACGAGCTTCTGCACGGGTTGATGCAAAACCTAAACGATAAACTACGTTATCTAAACGTGATTCCAATAACTGCAGCAGTGTCTCGCCAGTATTACCCTTGCGACGATCTGCTTCTGCGAAATAACGACGGAATTGACGCTCGAGCACACCATACATGCGTTTTACTTTTTGTTTTTCACGCAGTTGGTTACCGTAGTCAGAGGTACGAGCACCGGAAGTGCGACCATGTTGACCTGGCTTAGAGTCGAGCTTACATTTTGATTCTAGCGAACGGCGTGCACTCTTTAAAAAGAGGTCTGTGCCTTCGCGGCGGGATAGCTTTGCTTTTGGTCCAATATAACGTGCCACGATTTTTCCTTATTGAATGACGCCCCGTATGATGAATTCATTACAGGCGCTAGTTTGATCGGAGTTGATCAAACAGTGGTCTTAATAACAAAACCCGCCATGCTACAGCGGGCCACTTCAAGTACAGCAAAAAATTAAATACGACGACGCTTAGGAGGACGGCAACCGTTGTGCGGTACTGGCGTTACGTCCTGAATCACGGTGATTTTGATACCGAGGTTATTCAGCGCACGTACTGCTGATTCGCGACCAGGACCAGGTCCTTTGATGCGAATTTCAAGGTTCTTGATACCGCATTCGATCGCTACTTTGCCAGCAGCTTCAGCCGCTACCTGAGCAGCGAATGGTGTCGATTTACGTGAACCTTTAAAGCCAGCACCACCAGATGTTGCCCATGACAATGCATTGCCTTGGCGATCTGTGATCGTGATGATGGTGTTATTGAATGATGCATGCACATGTGCAATACCTTCAGCAACATTCTTTTTAACTTTTTTACGTACACGCGCTGATGCTGCGTTATTCGGTGATTTAGCCATAATAATTTCCTTGAATCCGTAGGAGGATTACTTCTTCAGAGATTGTGCTGCTTTACGTGGACCCTTACGCGTACGCGCATTGGTACGAGTACGCTGTCCGCGCACTGGCAAGCCTTTGCGATGACGCAAACCACGATAACAACCCAAATCCATGAGACGTTTAATGTTCATGGAAAGTTCTCTACGCAAATCGCCTTCAACGATTAATCTACCAATCTCATCGCGCAGCTTTTCTAACTCGCTGTCGTCAAGATCTTTGACTTTTTTCGCTGTTGGTACACCCGATTGCGCACAGATCTTTTGTGCTGTGGGTAGGCCAATACCAAAGATGGCGGTTAAGCCAATCACGGTATGTTGATGGTTTGGGATATTTACCCCTGCAATACGTGCCATTCGTTATTCCTCAATCAATAACGTTAATTAACCTTGGCGCTGCTTATGACGCGGCTCGGTGCAAATAACCCGAACAACGCCTTTGCGCTTAATAATTTTACAGTTGCGACATATGCGCTTAACTGATGCGAGCACTTTCATCTTGGCCCTCTTTCTTTCATTTTTTAATCACTTGCTTAGCATGAGAAATAATCTCCCGCCTTGCTTTAATTGGTTAACTTAACACTGCCACTTGCTTTACTAGCGAGGGATAAGCCCGCCTTTAAAATTCGCTTTTTTAAGCAGCGATTCATATTGCTGCGACATTACATAATTTTGTACCTGCGCCATAAAGTCCATGGTCACTACTACGATAATTAACAATGATGTTCCACCGAAATAAAACGGCACATTCCATCTTGCGATCAAAAATTCTGGTAACAAACAAACTAAGGTGATGTACACAGCACCTGCTAAAGTCAATCTAGTCAAAATCTTATCGATGTATCTTGCTGTTTGTTCGCCCGGACGTATACCTGGAACGAACGCACCACTTTTCTTCAAGTTATCTGCTGTTTCTTTGCTGTTAAACACGAGTGCAGTGTAAAAGAAGCAAAAGAAAACAATTGCTACTGCATACAACAATGCATGTATTGGCTCACCAGGTGCTAATGATGCAGCGAGATCTTTCAGAAAACGTACTACGCCATTCGTTGTGTCACCACTGGTAAACCAGCTTGTTATCGTCGCAGGAAAAAGAATGATGGAAGAAGCAAAAATCGGCGGTATCACACCAGCCATGTTCAACTTCAAAGGCAAATGACTACTTTGCCCACCATATACTTTGTTACCCACTTGTCTTTTCGCGTAGTTGACTAAAATCTTTCTTTGGCCACGCTCAATAAAGACTACTAAAAATGTCACCAGTCCAACTACGACACAAATCAATATCGCTGATAAAGCGTTCATTGATCCTGTACGAACTAATTCAAACAATCCACCAATCGCATTCGGTAATCCAGCTGCAATACCAGCGAAGATGATGATGGAGATGCCATTACCTAAACCACGCTCAGTAATTTGTTCACCCAACCACATCAAAAACATCGTGCCAGTAACTAAGGTTACAACTGTCGTAAAACGAAATGCCAAACCTGGATCAATCACTAAACCTGCTTGCGCTTCTAACGCTACTGCAATGCCTAACGCTTGAAAGGTTGCTAAAACTAATGTGCCATAACGCGTGTATTGCGTAATTTTGCGACGGCCAGATTCACCTTCTTTTTTCAATGCTTCTAACTGCGGCGACACTACCGACATCAACTGCATAATGATGGATGCAGAGATGTAAGGCATGATGCCTAAAGCAAAGATGGTAAAGCGCGATAAAGCACCACCAGAAAACATGTTGAACATACCCAGTATGCCGTCACGGTTTTGATTAAACAGTGCAGCAAGCTGAACTGGATCAATTCCCGGTACTGGAATATGTGCGCCAACTCTAAAAACAACTAATGCGCCGAGCAAAAACCATAAGCGTCCCCATGGGAAGCCGCTTGCTGCACTCTTAGCTGATTTTGGAGAAGTTGCCACTAATACCCTTAAGCTATTGAACCACCAGCAGCTTCAATCGCTGCTTTTGCGCCCTTAGTCGCGATCAAACCGCGCAGAGTCACTTTCTTACTTATTTCGCCAGCTTTAATTACACGAACCACGCGCGCTAATTCAGAAACCAGACCAGCTTGTTTCAAAGCCAGTAAATCGATTTCATCAACAGGCAAGTTGTTCAAATCAGATAAACGGACTTCTGCTTTGTATGGCGTTGCTAGTGATTTAAAACCACGCTTAGGCAAACGACGTTGCAAAGGCATCTGGCCGCCTTCAAAACCAACTTTATGAAAGCCGCCTGAACGTGACTTTTGTCCTTTATGACCGCGACCTGCAGTCTTACCCAGACCAGAACCAATACCGCGACCTACGCGACGTTTGGCGTGCTTAGCACCTTCTGCGGGTTGAATTGTATTCAATTCCATGATGTTCTCCTGCCGTAAGCGATGCTTACGACACTACTTTCACGAGGTAAGAAACTTTATTGATCATGCCTCTAACAGATGGAGTATCTTCCAACTCAGAGACCGAGTTAATGCCACGCAGACCTAAGCCACGCACAGTCGCACGATGTGATTCACGTGTACCAATAAGGCCTTTTACTAATTTAACTTTGACTGTGTTTGCCATTTCGCTCACCTCAACCCAGAATTTCTTCAACAGTTTTGCCGCGTTTTGCAGCAATCTCGGAAGGCGTATTCATTTTTGATAGACCGTTGATCGTTGCACGCACCATGTTGTATGGATTGGTTGATCCATTTGATTTCGCAACAACGTTGGTTACGCCCATGACTTCAAAAATTGCGCGCATAGGACCGCCAGCAATCACACCAGTTCCTTCTTTAGCTGGAATCATCATCACAGATGACGCGCCATGCTTACCGCTAACGGTATGCTGAAGAGTGCCGTTTTTCAATGTGACTTTAACCATTTTGCGACGCGCTTCTTCCATCGCCTTTTGTACAGCTACTGGCACTTCTTTCGATTTGCCTTTACCCATACCAATACGACCATCGCCATCACCAACAACTGCCAGGGCTGCAAAACCCATAATCCGACCACCCTTTACCACCTTGGTGACACGATTTACCGCAATCATTTTTTCGCGCATGCCATCATCAGGCTTATCGCTTTGCGCTTTCGGGCTCATTTTTGCCATAAAGATTTTCCTTAGAACTTCAGACCAGCTTCACGTGCGGCTTCGGCAACTGCCTTCACACGACCGTGATAACGGAAACCAGAACGATCGAAAGCAACTTCAGCGATACCTGCTTTCAACGCTTTTTCTGCAACACGCTTACCAACTAATGTTGCGGCAGCTGTGTTGCCGCCTTTACCAGATTTGCCAGCTAATTCTTTACGAACTTCAGCTTCAGCAGTTGATGCACTGGCTAAGATCGTTGCGTCTGGCGCAATGATGGTGGCGTAAATATGCAAGTTGGTACGGTGAACCGCCAACCGATTGACTTTGAGCTCTGCGATTTTCGCGCGTGTTTGACGCGAACGACGCAAGCGAGATTGCTTCTTGTCCATTATCAACCCCTGTTACTTCTTCTTGGTTTCTTTGATTATCACAACCTCGTCCACATAGCGGACGCCTTTGCCTTTATAGGGCTCTGGGCTGCGATAAGCGCGCACTTCTGCAGCGACCTGACCAACTTTTTGACGGTCGATACCTTTAATAAGGATTTCTGTCGGTGTAGGTGTTTCACATTTCACGCCAGCTGGCATTTGGTGCACAACCGGATGCGAGAAACCGAGTGACAAATTAAGCTTGTCACCTTGAGCTTGCGCTTTGTATCCCACACCAACTAACGACAATTTCTTTTCGAAGCCTTTGCTAACACCATTCACCATGTTGTTAACAAGCGCACGAACAGTACCTGACATAGCATTTGCTTCACGCGTTTCATCTACAGGTGCAAATGTCAGCGTATTGCTTTCATTCTTAATGATGACCTGACCGGTGAGCGGCAAGCTCAATGTGCCTTGTGATCCTTTGACTACCACTTTGTCTGCTGAAATTGTGATTTCAACACCTGCTGGCAGTTCGATCGGCATTTTACCTACACGAGACATAGTACTTTCCCTCTCTTAGGCCACGTAGCAAAGCACTTCACCACCGGTTCCGGTAGCACGTGCTTTACGATCCGTCATCACGCCCTTAGGCGTAGAAATGATGGTGACGCCCAATCCATTCATCACTGTTGGAATCTCACCCTTGCCGCAGTATTTGCGCAAACCTGGGCGTGATGCACGCTCAAGACGCTCAATGACTGGACGGCCAGCATAATATTTCAAACCGATTTTCAATTCAGGCTTACCGCTATGATCGATAACTACGAAGTCATCGATGTAGCCTTCTTCTTTCAAAACACGCGCAATCGCGACTTTGATTTTTGATGAAGGCATGCTTACTGAAGTTTTGTTGACTACTTGCGCATTCCGAATGCGTGTCAGCATATCGGCGATAGGATCACTCATACTCATTGTGTTTTCTCCTATTACCAGCTGGCTTTAGTCATACCCGGGATCTCGCCACGCATAGCGATTTCACGGAGCTTGGTACGACCGAGACCGAATTTACGGAAAGTGCCGCGCGGACGACCTGTCAGTGCGCAGCGATTACGCTGACGCGTCGGAGCTGAATTACGTGGTAGCGCCTGTAATTTCAGACGTGCCTCGTAACGCTCTTCTTCCGACTTCGACTGGTTGTCGATGATGGCTTTTAACTCAGCACGCTTACTAGCAAATTTCTTTACCAGAGCAGCACGCTTATGTTCACGATTGATCAATGCCAGTTTTGCCATGGCAACCTCAATTTCTAAACGGAAATTTAAATGCGGCGAGAAGCGCTTTAGCTTCTTCGTCGGTCTTAGCCGTCGTGGTAATGCTAATGTTCATACCACGCAGCGCATCAATTTTGTCGTATTCAATTTCGGGGAAAATGATTTGCTCTTTTACACCGATGTTGTAATTGCCACGACCATCAAAAGAACGCCCTGATACACCACGGAAGTCACGCACACGCGGTAACGCAACCGTAGTTAAGCGATCTAAAAATTCAAACATACGACCGCCACGCAAAGTCACCATACAACCGATTGGATAACCTTCACGAATTTTGAAACCTGCGATCGCTTTACGAGCTTTTGTCACAACTGGTTTTTGACCTGCAATCTTGGTCAAGTCACCCACTGCATGCTCAATAATTTTTTTATCAGCTACCGCTTCAGATAAACCCATGTTGAGGGTGATCTTGGTAATACGCGGTACTTCCATTACTGACTTATAGCCAAATTTAGCCGTTAGCTCAGCAACGATTTTCTCTTTGTATATTTGTTGAAAACGAGCCATGTCTTTACGCCTTCACGACTTCACCGCTGGACTTGTAAACACGTACACGCTTACCGTCTACGAGTTTTACGCCAACGCGATCTGCCTTGCCAGTTGCAGCATTAAACAACGCCACATTTGAAATATGAATTGGCATCAATTTGTCCACAATGCCACCCGTCGCACCAGTCATAGGATTTGGCTTAGTCGCTTTTTTAGCGACGTTAATACCATCAACTACGAGATGATCGGTGCCTACGCGTTGCTTAACTAAGCCACGCTTACCTTTATCTTTACCTGTGATGACGATTACTTCGTCATTGGTTTTAATTTTTTCCATAGCGACCCCTTATAGAACTTCAGGCGCGAGTGAAACGATTTTCATGAAGCGCTCAGTGCGCAGCTCACGTGTAACCGGTCCAAATATACGCGTACCTATGGGCTCTAATTTCGCGTTTAACAATACTGCAGCATTGCCATCGAAACGGACTAATGAACCATCCTGACGACGCACACCCTTTGCAGTGCGAACAACTACAGCATTGTAGATTTCGCCTTTTTTAACGCGACCACGAGGCGCCGCGACTTTTACTGTGACCTTGATCACATCGCCTATGCCTGCATAACGGCGTTTTGAACCGCCAAGAACCTTGATACACATGACTTCGCGTGCACCAGTGTTGTCGGCCACTTCTAGCCGGCTTTCAGTTTGAATCATGATTTTCTCTTTCCCAACTTAATCCGCTACAAGCGCACAATGCACTTACACGGTCAGTCTTGGTCCCGCCAGCTGCTTCGTTTATCGAAACATCCGATTGGGTTGACAAAAAACTACTAAATTACGTTTCCGCACTTATGAATAAGCAGGAAAGCCCAACATTATGCACGAGATAGTGCCGGGCATGCAATCTATTTCTTATACGCCTTGCGATTCCTGAACTACTCTTGTTACTGTCCATGCTTTAGTCTTAGAGATAGGGCGACCTTCTTGAATTTCCACCATATCGCCAGCTTTCGCAACATTACCTTCATTGTGTGCATGGTATTTGTTTGAACGGACAATAATTTTGCCGTACAGAGGATGGCGCACACGACGCTCAATCAATACGGTTACAGTTTTATCCATCTTGTCAGATACCACAGTACCGACCAATGTACGCTTCAACGCTTGCTTGACTGGTTCGTTCATTACTGGCCGTCCTTCTGATTGATGACCGTCTTAACGCGGGCAATGTCACGACGCACTTTTTTCAGTTGCGACGTATTGTTCAATTGCTGAGTAGCGATTTGCATGCGCAGACCAAACTGGGCTTTCAACAAATCATTCAGCTCTTTTTTTAGCGCTGCACTATCTTTGCCTTGGAGTTCAGATGCTTTCATATTTCACCCCTTACTGACCAACCTGACGAACTACGAAAGTCGTCAGTAATGGTAATTTTGCCGCTGCAAGACGGAATGCCTCGCGAGCCAATGCTTCATCTACGCCGTCCATCTCATAGAGCACTTTGCCCGGTTGAATCTCTGCGACGTAGTACTCAGGATTACCTTTACCGTTACCCATACGGACTTCAGCAGGTTTTTGTGAAATTGGCTTGTCTGGGAAGATGCGTATCCAAATACGACCACCACGTTTAATGTGACGTGTCATCGCACGACGAGCAGCTTCAATTTGACGCGCTGTAATACGACCGCGACCAATTGCCTTTAAACCAAATTCACCGAAAGAGACGCCAGTACCACGCTCATGCGAGATACCTTTATTGCGGCCTTTTTGTTCTTTACGATATTTTCTGCGTGCTGGTTGCAGCATGATTATTCTCCTGCCTTATCAGCTGGTGCAGCAACATCAGCTTTTTTGGCTCTTACACGTTTTGGTGCTGCAGCTGGAGCTGCTGTTGCTCCATCTGCAGGCTGAGCATCAGCCCGTTTCGCACGTGCAGGACGCGCAGCTGGTTTTGCGCCATCCTCACGACGTGGTGCACGACGTTTGCGGTCATCTTCATTTGCTACTTCTACTACTGGTGTTTCGCCACTTGCAAGACGATCACCTTTGTAGACCCAAACTTTGATACCAATGATGCCGTAGGTTGTTTCTGCTTCACCGAAACCGTAGTCGATATCAGCGCGCAGTGTATGCAGAGGCACACGACCTTCACGGTACCATTCGGTACGTGCAATCTCGATACCATTCAAACGACCTGCAGACATGATCTTGATGCCTTGAGCGCCTAGACGCATTGCATTTTGCATCGCACGTTTCATCGCACGACGGAACATAATACGTTTTTCCAATTGCTGAGCAATTGAATCCGCGATTAACTGTGCATCGGTTTCTGGCTTACGAATTTCTTCAATGTTGACGTGAACTGGAACGCCCATCATTTTGCCCAGTGCTGACTTCAACACTTCGATGTCTTCACCTTTTTTACCAATCACGACACCAGGACGTGAGCTAAAAATTGTGATGCGAGCATTTTTTGCTGGACGCTCAATCAGAACACGACCAACTGATGCGTTCTTAAGTTTCTTTTTCAGGTATGCACGAACTTCAAGGTCTTCCTTGAGCATATCGGCAAAATTACTATTACCTGCGTACCAACGTGAACCCCAGTTGCGCGTAACCGCAAGACGAAAGCCGGTTGGATGTATTTTCTGTCCCATCGTGACTCCCTTAATTACCGACAGTCACGAAGATGTGACAGGATTGTTTAGAAATGCGGTCGCCACGTCCTTTTGCACGCGCGGTAAAGCGCTTGAGTACTGCAGCCTTTTCGACATAGATGACTTTAACTTTCAATTCATCAATATCAGCACCATCATTATGTTCAGCGTTTGCGATTGCAGACTCGAGAACTTTCTTAATGATGACAGCACCTTTTTTAGGGCTGAAGGTCAGTACATTTAATGCGTGTTCTACTTTTTGACCACGAATGAGATCGGCGACGAGTCTGCCCTTTTGAGCTGACAAACGAACGCTGCGAAGAATAGCTTTAGTTTCCATGATCAGCCCTTATTTCTTAGCTTTCTTGTCGGCTGCGTGACCCTTGAACGTACGGGTTAACGCAAACTCGCCAAGCTTGTGGCCGACCATGTTCTCTGAAACATAAACTGGCACGTGTTGTTTGCCATTATGTACAGCGATCGTCAAACCAATAAAATCCGGCATCACAGTCGATCTGCGCGACCAAGTCTTAATTGGTTTTTTATCGCGATTAGCCTGAGCTGCCTCTACTTTTTTCAACAAGTGGGCGTCGCAAAACGGCCCTTTTTTTAGTGAACGTCCCATGTTCTATCCCTTATTTCTTACCGCGGCGGGAGATAATCATCGAAGTCGTGCGCTTATTGCGACGCGTCTTCTTACCCTTAGTCTGTTGACCCCATGGTGATACTGGATGACGGCCTGCAGCCGTACGACCCTCACCACCACCATGTGGGTGATCAATCGGATTCATGACCACACCACGAACCGTTGGACGAATACCTCTCCAGCGCATTGCGCCAGCTTTACCAATCTTGCGCAGGTTGTGCTCACCATTACCAACTTCACCGATAGTGGCGCGGCACTCTACGTGTATGCGACGTACTTCACCCGAACGCAATCTCACCTGAGCATAGATTCCTTCACGCGCCATCAGCACCACACCAGCACCAGCAGTACGAGCGATTTGTGCGCCTTTACCAGGCAGCATTTCTACGCAATGCATGGTGGTACCAACTGGAATATTACGAATCGGCAGGCAGTTACCAGCTTTAATTGGAGCTTCTGCGCCATTCATAATTTGATCGCCTACCGCCATGCCTTTGCTGGCGATGATGTATTGACGCTCACCATCTGCATAGCAAAGCAATGCAATATGTGCGCTACGATTTGGGTCGTATTCAAGGCGTTCCACTTTAGCTGGAATACCATCTTTGATACGACGAAAATCAATCACGCGGTAATGCTGTTTATGACCACCACCGATGTGACGTGTAGTGATATGGCCATTGTTGTTACGACCAGCAGTCTTAGATTTTTTCTCAATTAGACCTGCGAATGGACGGCCTTTGTATAGGTCAGGGTTAACAACCTTGACCATGCCGCGCCGACCTGGTGAAGTCGGCTTTAACTTGACGAGTGCCATTATTTAGCCTCCTCAGTGAAGTTGATTTCCTGACCAGGCTTTAAGCAAACAAATGCACGACGGGTGTGATTACGACGACCCGTGAAACGACCTGAACGCTTAATTTTGCCGGCGCGATTTACAACTTGCACTGACTCAACCTGTACTTTGAACATCATTTCAACCGCTGCTTTAATTTCAAGCTTGGTTGCGTCTGGGGTGACGAGAAATACGACTTGCTCGTTCTTCTCTGCGACCATGGTTGCTTTCTCAGAAATGACTGGAGCAAGCAAGACCTTCATCAAACGCTCTTCTGAATGTTTTACTGTGTTCATGCCAGCATCTCCTCAATCTTGGCCAATGCGGGCTTGGTGATCAATACTTTTTTGTAGAACACCAGTGACACAGGGTCTGCATGGCGCGGCTCGCAAATCAGCACATTTGGCAGATTGCGTGAAGCCAGCAACAGGTTGTCATTCAAATCATCTGTGATAACTAGTACGGAATCCAAACCCATACCTTTTAATTTTTGCGCAAGAATTTTAGTCTTAGGCGCATCAATCACTAAATCTTCGATTACTGACAAACGATCATCACGAGCCAACTGTGAAAGTATCGAGCACAATCCAGCGCGATACATTTTCTTGTTTACTTTGTGACTGAAATTTTCATCTGGTGAGTTCGGGAAAATACGACCGCCTCCACGCCAGATTGGTGATGACGACATACCTGCACGAGCACGGCCGGTACCTTTTTGACGCCATGGTTTTTTAGTGGTGTGATGAACTTCTTCACGATCTTTTTGCTTACGATTGCCGCTACGAGCATTCGCTTGATAAGCCACTACTACTTGGTGAATCAATGCTTCGTTGTAATCACGACCGAAAATAGTATCTGGCGCAGCTACGTTTGAAGATGACTGACCTTTATCATTTAGGAGCTTGAGTTCCATGCCTTAGCTCCCTTTCTTTTTTGCTTTTGCCTTGATTGCAGGCAAAACAATAACTTGACCATTCTTCGCACCAGGAACAGCACCCTTGACGAGAATTAGCTGACGATCCACATCAACACGTGCAATCTCAAGATTTTGAACGGTGGTTTTCATATCGCCCATGTGACCAGTCATGCGCTTACCTGGAAATACACGACCAGGATCTTGCGCCATACCAATGGAACCAGGGACATTATGCGAACGGGAGTTACCATGACTTGCGCGACCGGATGCAAAGTTGTAACGCTTGATGGTGCCCGCGTAACCCTTACCAATGGAGACGCCTTGAACGTCAACCATTTGACCCGCTTCGAATAAGCTAACAGCAATCACATCACCTGCTTTAAATTCAGCAGCTTTAGATGCGTCAACTCGGAATTCTTTTAATACCGTACCAGCTTCTACGCCCGCTTTTGCGAGGTGACCTAATATGGCTTTTGTTACGCGCGATGCGCGGCGTTTGCCGAATGAAACTTGGACGGCAGAATACCCATCCGTTTCAGGCGTTTTGATTTGTGTCACACAGTTGTTTGATACATCCAAAACAGTAACGGGAATTGAATCGCCGTCATCCGTAAAGATACGCATCATTCCAACCTTGCGACCAACTAGGCCAAGTTCATGGCCTTGATTGTGGTCTTGGTTCATTTTTTCTCCGTTCCCACCTACGATTGGGTGGGGCTGATATATTTTTACTACAAGGACTGGCAATTTGCCGATCCCAAATTAGCCCGCTAGTATAACTGGGGTTAAGGATTTCAGCAACTTAACTTCATCCTCAACCTTAATTACATTTATTGCAATTTAATTTCTACATCAACGCCAGCTGGTAAATCCAACTTCATCAACGCATCAACTGTTTTGTCGGTTGGATCAACGATGTCCATCAAACGCTGATGGGTACGGATTTCAAACTGGTCACGTGAAGTTTTATTCACGTGCGGTGAACGTAATACGTCCCAACGTTGAATACGTGTAGGCAGAGGAACTGGACCGCGAACTACTGCACCAGTGCGCTTTGCTGTCTCAACGATTTCCAATGCGGATTGGTCGATCAGACGATAATCAAACGCCTTCAGGCGAATGCGAATTTTTTGCTTTTCCATGTAACTTCCTTAAAAGAGCGAGTTGCGAGCGACTTGCGCTCGCAACATGATGTGTCAGTAAATGTCTGACGAATTACTCGATGATTTTTGCGACGACGCCAGCACCAACAGTACGGCCGCCTTCACGAATCGCAAAACGTAAGCCCTCTTCCATCGCAATCGGATTGATCAGCTTAACTGTGATCGATACGTTGTCACCAGGCATAACCATCTCTTTGCCTTCTGGCAGTTCAATCGCGCCCGTTACGTCTGTCGTACGGAAGTAAAACTGTGGACGGTAGTTGTTGAAGAACGGGGTGTGACGACCACCTTCGTCTTTCGACAATACATAAATCTCACCAGTGAAATGCTTGTGTGGCTTGATCGAACCTGGCTTTGCCAACACTTGACCACGCTCTACGTCTTCGCGCTTGGTACCACGTAACAACACACCAACGTTGTCGCCTGCTTGACCTTGATCGAGCAACTTACGGAACATCTCAACACCAGTACAGGTGGTTTTTTGGGTATCACGAATACCAACGATTTCGATCTCTTCGCCTACCTTTACAATACCGCGCTCTACACGACCCGTTACAACGGTACCGCGACCTGAGATGGAGAATACGTCTTCCACTGGCATTAAGAATGCACCGTCAATAGCGCGCTCTGGAGTAGGAATGTAGCTGTCTAATGCCTCAGCTAATTTCATGATTGCTACTTCGCCCAATTCGCCTTTGTCACCTTCTAAAGCCAACTTAGCAGAACCACGAACGATAGGTAAATCGTCGCCTGGGAATTCATATTTCGATAGTAACTCGCGTACTTCCATCTCTACGAGTTCGAGCAATTCTGCATCGTCCACCATGTCGCATTTGTTCAAAAATACGATGATGTAAGGCACACCAACTTGACGCGCTAACAGGATATGTTCGCGGGTTTGTGGCATAGGGCCGTCTGCTGCTGAACAAACTAAAATTGCGCCGTCCATCTGTGCTGCACCCGTGATCATGTTCTTTACATAGTCAGCATGGCCTGGGCAATCTACGTGTGCGTAGTGACGGTTTTGGGTTTCATATTCAACGTGAGCAGTGTTGATCGTGATACCACGCGCTTTTTCTTCTGGCGCTGCATCAATCTGATCATACGCTTTGGCTTCACCGCCAAATTTCGATGACAACACGGTTGCAATCGCCGCTGTCAGTGTGGTCTTGCCATGGTCAACGTGGCCAATCGTGCCCACATTCACGTGCGGTTTGGTCCGCTCAAACTTGCCTTTTGCCATTTTATTTTTCCTTCAAAAAGAACGATTGACTAATTTTTCTATGCATCGCCAAAGTAGGCGATCAATAGCTTCAATGATTACTTATTACTTACTTTTAGTGCTGATGATTGCATCAGTCACATTTTTTGGCGCCTCAGAATAATGCTTGAATTCCATGCTGTAGGTTGCACGACCTTGTGTCGCAGAACGCAACGAGGTTGAGTAACCAAACATTTCAGACAGCGGTACTTCAGCACGAATGATCTTACCGCCACCGCCTGGTATTTCATCCATGCCTTGCACCATGCCACGACGTGATGACAAATCACCCATTACCGTACCTGCGTAGTCTTCAGGTGTTTCAACTTCAACCGCCATCATAGGCTCTAGCAACACTGGACTAGCTTTACGGCAGCCATCTTTGAATGCCATTGAAGCCGCCATACGGAATGCGTTTTCATTCGAGTCAACATCATGATATGAACCGAAGAACAGTGTGACTTTAACGTCGACTACTGGGTATCCAGCCAATACACCTGCAGGCAAGGTTTCAACAACACCCTTCTCTACTGCAGGGATGTATTCACGTGGAACCACACCACCTTTAATTGCGTCGATAAATTCAAAACCCTTACCTGGTTCTTGAGGTTCGATTTTCAGAACAACGTGACCATACTGACCACGACCACCTGACTGCTTAACGAATTTACCTTCGATTTCTTCACATACTTTACGTATGGTTTCGCGATATGCAACTTGTGGCTTACCTACCGTTGCTTCAACGTTGAATTCACGACGCATACGATCAACAATAATCTCCAAGTGCAACTCACCCATACCAGAGATAATCGTTTGACCTGATTCTTCATCGGTCTTCACACGGAAGGAAGGATCTTCTTGTGCTAAACGGTTTAAAGCCAGACCCATTTTTTCTTGGTCAGCTTTAGTCTTAGGCTCAACCGCCTGAGAAATAACCGGCTCTGGGAAAATCATGCGCTCTAGTGTGATCACTGCAGCTGGATCACATAAAGTGTCACCCGTAGTGGCTTCTTTTAAACCTACTGCAGCAGCGATATCACCTGCATGTACTTCTTTAATTTCTTCACGTTGGTTTGCATGCATTTGCAGAATACGACCCAAACGTTCTTTCTTGCCTTTAATCGCGTTGTATACGGTATCGCCTGATTTCACTACACCAGAATACACACGGAAGAAGATCAGCTGACCAACAAATGGGTCAGTCATAATTTTGAATGCAAGCGCAGAAAACTTTTCGCCATCTTCTGCTTTACGAGTTATCGGCTCTTCATTTTCGTCAGTGCCGGTAACAGGTGGAATATCAGTCGGTGCTGGCAAGTATTCAATCACGCCATCCAACATCGCCTGTACGCCTTTGTTCTTAAATGCAGTGCCACACATCATTGGCACGATCTCACTGGCGATGGTGCGCTGACGAATTGCTGCTTTGATTTCTTCTTCGCTGAGGTCGCCCTCTTCGAGATATTTATTCATCAATTCTTCACTGGCTTCAGCTGCTGCCTCAACCATTTTTTCACGCCACTCTTTAGCAACAGCCATCAGATTTTCTGGAATATCACGGTAATCAAATTTCATACCTTGCGAAGCATCATCCCAATAAATCGCTTTCATCTTTACCAGATCTATCACGCCTTCGAAGTTATCTTCGGCACCGATAGGCACTTGCATAGGAATAGGATTCGCTTTTAAGCGTGAACGCATTTGTTCATACACTTTGAAAAAGTTGGCACCTGTACGGTCCATCTTGTTCACAAATGCTAAACGCGGAACTTTGTATTTGTTAGCTTGACGCCAAACTGTTTCAGACTGAGGCTGTACACCACCCACAGCGCAATACACCATGCATGCACCATCCAACACACGCATAGAACGTTCAACTTCAATCGTGAAGTCTACGTGACCTGGGGTATCAATGATGTTGATGTGATGCTCAGGAAAGTTATTCGCCATACCCTTCCAAAAACAGGTAGTAGCAGCTGAAGTAATCGTGATACCACGCTCTTGTTCTTGCTCCATCCAGTCCATGGTAGCTGCACCATCATGCACTTCACCAATCTTATGATTGATACCTGTGTAATAGAGAATACGCTCAGTGGTGGTTGTCTTGCCGGCATCAATGTGTGCCGAGATACCGATATTGCGATATCGCTCAATGGGAGTCTTACGAGCCATAATTAATCCTAAGCTTTATAAATGAACGAAACCGAGTACCCCTGAAATGAACAGAGCACTCGGCTTTGATTAAATCCAAAAGCTCGCATTGTGCGAGCTAAATAATTATCAGAAGCGGAAGTGCGAGAAGGCTTTATTCGCTTCTGCCATACGATGAACTTCATCGCGTTTTTTCATTGCACCGCCACGACCTTCTGCAGCTTCTAGCAATTCACCAGCCAAACGTTGTGGCATAGATTTTTCACTGCGCTTGTTTGCTGCTTCGCGCAACCAACGCATAGACAACGCCATACGACGAACTGGACGAACTTCAACTGGAACCTGATAGTTTGCACCACCTACACGGCGAGATTTAACTTCAACCAATGGCTTGCAGTTACCTACTGCAGTTGCAAAAACTTCGAGTGGATCTTTACCGCTTTTGGTTTGAATGTGTTCGAAAGCACCGTAGATAATGTTTTCTGCTACCGATTTTTTACCGGACAACATCAATACGTTTACAAACTTAGCGACATCAACATTACCGAATTTTGGATCCGGCAGAATTTCGCGTTTAGGGACTTCACGACGACGTGGCATTGCTTTTCCTTTCAATCTTCAGTTGGCTCACTCCGACCCTTCGGAGCTGCCAGGGTATTCATCATAAATACCCACTTACTCAACCTAATTAGGCCGACTCAACTACGGTAAAAGCCGTAGCAAAATTTTTACTTCGCTGCGCCTGCTTTGGCGCGTTTAGCACCGTACTTCGAGCGCGCTTGTTTACGATCTTTTACGCCTTGGGTATCGAGCGAACCACGCACCATGTGATAACGCACACCCGGCAAGTCTTTCACACGACCGCCACGCAAAAGCACAACGCTATGCTCTTGCAGGTTATGGCCTTCACCGCCGATGTAAGAAATCACTTCAAAGCCATTCGTCAAACGAACTTTTGCGACTTTACGCAATGCTGAGTTAGGCTTTTTTGGTGTTGTGGTGTACACACGGGTACAAACACCACGTTTTTGCGGGCTGTTTTGCAACGCCGGCGATTTGCTCTTCACACGCAACGTTGTGCGTGGTTTGCGAATCAGTTGATTGATGGTTGGCATCGGTCTAAATTCAACAAAATTAGTACATTGATAAATAACCCCGAACGGTGTCGGGAACGAAATCTTTTACAGGGAGCCATTTACATGGCAAACGAACTAAACAGGCGGAATAAGCGTCGCAGGGACTAACAGACCAAAGAGCGCTTAAGCCCGAGAGAGCTTAAATTCGAGAACTCGCGAGTATATATGACCACTACACCACAGTCAACAGAGTAGCATTCACAAAAGAACTAATTAAACAGAAAAGAAAAGCCCCGAGTGTTTGCTCGGGGCTTTTGCTTTTTTTGCAAGATTAAGATTCGTCAGCAGCGTTACCGCTTGCTTCTGTTTCTTCAGCAGCTTGCAATGCACGCGCAGCTTCGGCTTGCAACATCGCTGTACGTTCTTCTGCTTCCCATTTTTCTTTTTCCTTACGTGCACGGTGATAAGCCAAACCCGTACCAGCAGGAATCAGACGACCCACAATCACGTTTTCTTTCAGTCCACGCAGGCCATCTTTCTTGCCCATGATTGCTGCCTCGGTCAATACACGCGTCGTCTCTTGGAACGATGCTGCCGAGATGAAAGAGTCGGTAGAGAGTGATGCCTTGGTAATACCTAATAAAACATTCTCATAAGTTGCAGGCAACTTATTATTTGCATGCATTAAATCGTTTTCATCTAACAGTTCAGAACGTTCTACTTGTTCACCTGGGATGTAATCCGTACCACCTGCATCAACCACTTGAACACGACGCAACATCTGACGCACAATCACTTCAATGTGTTTGTCATTGATCTTCACGCCTTGTAAGCGATACACGTCCTGTACTTCATCGACAATGTAACGAGCTAGCGCTTCTATACCTAACAAACGTAAGATATCTTGTGGATCAGCAGGACCATCAACAATCATTTCACCTTTGTTGACGACCTGACCATCATGCACCAAAACTTGTTTGTCTTTGGTGATCAGGAACTCATGCTTGTTGCCATCCATATCAGTGATTTCCAGACGCTGCTTACCTTTGGTTTCTTTACCAAACGCGACAGTACCTGTGACCTCAGCCAACATACCAGCATCTTTCGGTGAACGAGCTTCAAACAATTCAGCTACACGCGGTAAACCACCGGTAATATCACGCGTTTTCTGTGACTCGATTGGAATACGTGCAAGCACTTCACCGACTGTTACTTGCTGACCGTCTTTCACAGTAATCAACGCACCGACTTGGAAGCCAATTGTTACTGCATGCTCAGTACCAGCGATTTTAACTTCTTCGCCTTTTTCATTGAGCAGCTTGACTTGTGGACGCAATACTTTAGTGACTGAACCACGACGCTTGGCATCGATAACAACCAAGGTTGAAAGACCAGTGACTTCATCAATTTGTTTCGCAACAGTAGAACCTTCTTCTACGTTTTCAAACTTCACAGTACCTGTGTACTCAGTGATGATAGGACGTGTCAGTGGATCCCAACCAGCCAATGCAGTACCAGCTTTAATCGCTTGGCCATCTTTGACAGTTAAGGTTGCGCCGTATGGGACTTTATGACGCTCACGTTCACGACCATGATCATCCGTAATCAATACTTCACCTGAACGGGAAATAACGATTTGATCGCCTTTACCATTCGTGACATAACGCATGGTTGCAGTAAATCGCACCGTACCATTTGATTTAGCTTCAACAGATGAAGCAACAGCAGCACGTGATGCAGCACCACCAATGTGGAAGGTACGCATGGTCAGCTGAGTACCAGGCTCACCGATCGACTGCGCAGCGATTACACCAACTGCTTCGCCAGAATTCACCATAGAGCCACGACCTAAGTCACGGCCATAGCACATAGCGCATAAACCATAACGTGTGTCGCAAGTCAGTGGTGTACGAACTTTTACTTCATCAATGCCCAGACGTTCGATTTCTTCAACCGAATCTTCATCTAACAAAGTACCAGCTGCATACAAGGTTGCTTGGTCTTCTGGATTGATAATGTCATTGGCTGCAACGCGACCCAGAATACGATCACGCAAGGCTTCAATCACTTCACCACCTTCAACCAAGGCCTTCATAGAAGCACCATTCGCTGTACCGCAATCATCTTCGATTACGACCAGATCTTGCGTAACATCTACCAAACGACGAGTTAGATAACCTGAGTTCGCTGTTTTCAGTGCGGTGTCAGCCAAACCTTTACGTGCACCGTGAGTAGAAATAAAGTACTGAAGAACATTCAGACCTTCACGGAAGTTTGCAGTAATTGGCGTTTCAATGATGGAGCCATCTGGCTTAGCCATCAAACCACGCATACCAGCCAACTGACGAATCTGCGCAGCAGAACCACGCGCACCGGAGTCAGCCATCATGTAAATAGCGTTAAATGATTCTTGCGTTGATTTAGTGCCATCACGTTTGATGACATCTTCAACTTTCAATTGCTCCATCATGGCCTTACCGACTTCATCACCGGCTTTACCCCAGATGTCGACCACTTTGTTATAACGCTCACCTGCAGTCACCAAACCAGAAGAGTACTGTTGCTCAATCTGTTTAACTTCTTGTTCAGCAGCAGCAATCAAGGTTGCTTTTTGTGGCGGTACCAACATGTCATCAACGCAGATAGAAATACCTGCACGTGTCGCTAAACGGAAACCAGACTGCATCAATTGGTCTGCAAAAACTGCAGTTGCACGCAATCCGCATTTACGGAAAGATGTATTGATGAGTTTAGAAATTTCTTTCTTCTTCAATGCACGATTCAATACGGAGAACGGCAAGCCTTTAGGCAAGATCTCAGAAAGAATAGCGCGACCAATCGTGGTTTCATAACGTGTCACGGTGCGATCAAACTCACCGGTTTGCACATTCTTAGGATATTCAGTGATACGCACTGTACAACGCGTAGACAACTCAACTTCTTTGTTGTCGTAAGCACGAATAACTTCAGACACGTCAGGGAACATCATTCCCTCGCCTTTAGCATTTACTTTTTCGCGCGTTGCATAGTACAGACCTAACACGATATCTTGTGAAGGTACGATAGACGGTTCACCATTCGATGGGAAAAGAATATTGTTTGAAGCCAGCATCAAGGTGCGCGCTTCCATCTGTGCTTCAATGGATAAAGGTACGTGCACCGCCATTTGGTCACCGTCAAAGTCAGCATTAAATGCTGCACAAACCAATGGATGTAATTGGATTGCTTTACCTTCAATCAGTACAGGCTCAAATGCTTGTATACCTAAACGATGCAAGGTAGGCGCACGATTGAGCATGACAGGATGTTCGCGAATGACTTCTTCAAGAATGTCCCAAACAATCGGCTCTTGCAGTTCTACGAGTTTTTTCGCTGCCTTGATGGTAGTAGCTAGACCCATCAATTCAAGTTTGTTGAAAATGAATGGCTTGAATAATTCCAACGCCATTAATTTTGGTAAACCGCACTGATGCAGTTTTAACTGTGGACCCACCACGATGACGGAACGACCTGAATAGTCAACTCGTTTTCCCAACAAGTTTTGACGGAAACGACCGCCTTTACCTTTAATCATTTCAGCCAGCGATTTCAACGGACGCTTGTTTGCACCCGTCATCGCTTTACCACGACGACCATTGTCTAACAATGAGTCAACCGCTTCTTGCAACATACGTTTTTCGTTGCGCGTAATAATTTCAGGTGCACGCAATTCCATCAAACGTTTCAAACGATTATTACGATTGATAACGCGACGATAGAGATCATTCAAATCAGAAGTGGCGAAACGACCACCATCCAACGGCACCAATGGGCGCAATTCTGGCGGCAGAACTGGCAGCACTTCCATGATCATCCAATCAGGCTTGATACCTGAACGTTGGAATGCTTCCAATACTTTTAAACGCTTTGCATATTTCTTGATCTTGGCTTCGGATTTTGATTCACGCAAGTCAATACGCAACTGCTCTGCATCTCTATCAATATCGATAGAACGCAACAGTTCACGTACGCCTTCAGCGCCCATCAAAGCGGTGAAGTCATCACCAAACTCTTCATACTTTGCTGCGTAATCGTCTTCAGACATGATTTGGCATTTTTTCAGCGGAGTCATGCCAGGATCTGTCACAACATATGCTTCGAAATACAACACGCGCTCGATATCGCGCAATGTCATGTCAAGCACCATACCTAAACGCGATGGTAGTGATTTCAAGAACCAGATATGTGCAGTTGGGGATGCGAGTTCAATATGACCCATGCGTTCACGACGCACTTTTGCAAGCGTGACTTCAACGCCGCATTTTTCACAAATCACACCACGATGCTTTAAGCGCTTGTATTTGCCGCATAAGCATTCATAGTCTTTGATAGGTCCAAAGATTTTTGCGCAAAACAAACCGTCACGTTCAGGCTTGAACGTACGATAGTTAATGGTTTCTGGCTTTTTAACTTCGCCATAAGACCAAGAACGAATTTTCTCAGGTGACGCTAAACCAATTTTGATCGCGTCGAATTGTTCATTTTGCTGAACTTGCTTGAATAGATCGAGCAGTGCTTTCATGTATCACTCCAGGTTGGCGTGAAAAAATAATTTTTTTCCTCTCTCTGAAATCAGAGAGAGGCTTCACATAATTAATTGCGTTCGAGATCGATGTCGATGCCCAGCGAGCGGATTTCTTTCACTAACACGTTGAAAGATTCCGGCATACCTGCATCGATCACATGATCGCCCTTGACCAAATTCTCGTAGACCTTGGTACGGCCGTTCACGTCGTCTGACTTCACAGTTAACATCTCTTGCAAGACATAGGAAGCACCGTAAGCTTCGAGTGCCCACACTTCCATCTCGCCGAAACGCTGGCCACCAAACTGCGCTTTGCCACCTAGCGGTTGCTGGGTAACTAATGAGTAAGGACCAGTTGAACGCGCATGCATCTTGTCGTCCACTAAATGGTGCAGTTTCAAGACATGCATATAACCAACTGTAACGGCACGTTCGAATGCTTCACCAGTGCGACCGTCATACATGGTCACCTGGTTTTTCGAAGGCGTCATACCGAGTTTGGCTGCAATCTCAGTTGGATAGGCTAAATCAAGCATGGTATGAATCTCAGCTTCATCTGCACCATCAAATACTGGGGTTGCAAAAGGAACGCCTTCTTTCAAATTCTCTGCGAGTTCTAGAATCTCTGCATCAGAGAATTTATCAAGCTCTTCCGTTTTACCTGACTCGTTATAAATTTTCTTTAGGAAGTTACGCATTTCAACTGATTTCGCCTGCGCTTTAATCATCTCGCCTATGCGTAATCCCAAGCCCTTAGCAGCCCAACCCAAGTGAACCTCTAACACCTGACCCACGTTCATACGTGAAGGAACGCCCAAAGGATTCAATACGATGTCAGCTGGTGTGCCATCCGCCATGTAAGGCATATCTTCAACAGGAACAATGCGTGAAACCACACCCTTGTTACCGTGACGACCCGCCATCTTGTCGCCAGGTTGCAGACGACGTTTTACAGCGAGATAGACTTTGACCATCTTCTGTACGCCTGGTGGCAATTCATCACCTTGCGTCAGTTTCTTACGCTTCTCTTCAAACGCCAAGTCAAATTGATGGCGTTTTTCTTTGATTGATTCCTGGATTGCTTCCAGTGCTGCTGCAGCATCTTCCTCAGCAGGACGAATATCAAACCAGTGATAGCGATCTATATCCGCTAAATATTCTTGTGTAATGGTTGCACCTTTGGCGATTTTATTAGGACCGCCATTGACCACCTTACCAACCAACATTTTTTCCAGACGTTGGAATGCATCACCTTCCACAATACGTAACTGGTCATTCAGATCTAAACGATAACGTTTTAATTCATCATCGATGATCTGTTGTGCACGCTTGTCACGCTGTATTCCTTCACGCGTAAATACTTGCACATCAATCACAGTACCTACCATGCCAGATGGCACACGCAATGAAGTATCTTTTACATCAGAAGCTTTTTCACCAAAAATTGCACGCAACAATTTTTCTTCAGGCGTTAACTGGGTTTCACCTTTTGGTGTGACCTTACCAACTAAGACATCGCCTGCTTCAACTTCTGCACCTATATAAGTAATACCCGATTCATCCAAACGCGCCAGTTGATTTTCTGCGAGATTAGAAATATCGCGAGTAATCTCTTCAGGTCCTAGCTTGGTGTCACGCGCAACTACTGTCAATTCTTCGATATGAATTGAGGTGTAGCGATCATCTGCTACAACTTTTTCCGAAATCAAAATCGAGTCTTCGAAGTTGTAACCATTCCATGGCATAAATGCCACTAACATGTTTTGACCGAGTGCTAATTCACCTAAGTCGGTAGAAGCACCATCCGCAATCACATCGCTTCTTGCAACACGATCACCAACTTTTACGATAGGACGTTGGTTGATGTTTGTGTTTTGATTTGAACGTGTGTACTTGATCAGATTATATATATCGACACCGACTTCACCCGCTTGTGCTTCGTCATCATTCACACGAATCACAACACGACCCGCATCAACGTAATCGACCACACCACCACGCAATGCTTGAACAGTTGTACCTGAGTCAACAGCTACAGTACGTTCAATTCCCGTACCTACTAATGCTTTTTCAGGACGCAAACAAGGCACAGCTTGACGTTGCATGTTTGCACCCATCAATGCACGGTTCGCATCATCGTGTTCAAGGAATGGAATCAGCGAAGCAGCAACAGACACAATCTGACCAGGAGCTACGTCCATGTACTGCACACGCTCTGGTGATACGAGAATTGTTTCACCAGCTTCACGCGCTGAAACTAATTCATCTGACAATTCACCCTTGCTGTTGATCGATGCATTCGCCTGAGCGATGATATATCGACCTTCTTCAATAGCAGACAGATAGTCAATCTGATCGGTTACTTTGCCTGACTCTACTTTGCGATACGGAGTTTCTAAGAAGCCGTATTCATTCAAACGCGCATACAAAGCTAAGGAGTTAATCAGACCAATGTTTGGTCCCTCTGGCGTTTCAATTGGGCACACACGACCGTAGTGCGTAGGATGTACGTCACGTACTTCAAAGCCAGCACGTTCACGCGTCAAACCACCAGGCCCTAAAGCTGAAACACGACGCTTATGCGTGATTTCTGAAAGAGGATTGGTCTGATCCATAAACTGCGACAACTGGGATGAGCCAAAGAATTCACGGATCGCAGCTGAAATTGGCTTGGAGTTGATTAAATCATGCGGCATCAGATTATCTGCTTCTGCCTGACCTAAACGCTCTTTAACTGCACGCTCAACACGCACTAGACCAGCGCGGAATTGATTTTCTGCTAGTTCACCGACACAACGCACACGACGATTACCTAAGTGATCAATGTCATCCACTTCACCGCGACCATTGCGCAGATCTACTAAGATCTTAATCACAGCCAGTACGTCTTCATTCGACAAGGTCATCGCACCAACTAATTCTTCGCGACCAATACGACGATTGAATTTCATACGGCCTACAGCAGAGAGATCATATCTATCTTCGTTGTAGAACAAGCCATTGAATAAAGCTTCAACTGAATCTTCAGTTGGTGGCTCGCCAGGACGCATCATGCGATAAATTGCAATTCGCGCAGCCATTTGATCAGCTGTGTCGTCTGCACGCAATGTCTGCGAAATAAACGAACCTTGATCCAAATCATTGGTATACAAGGTTTGAATTTTGCTGACTTCTGCCTCACGCAGACGTTCTAACAATTCTTCTGTGAGCTCATCATTCGCAGTTGCGATCACTTCACCAGTATTTGTATCAACGATGTTCTTCGCTAATACACGACCCAACAGATAGTCTTCAGGTACAGAGATGTGTTTGATGCCAGCAGCTTCAATATCACGTACGTGTTTGGCATTGATACGCTTATCTTTTGCAATCAGTGATTTGCCCGACTTATCATTGATATCGAAACGCGCCACTTCGCCACGTAAATGCTCTGCAATGAACGCCATTTCTGCGCCATCTGCATGTAGTACAAAATCATCGAAAGCAAAGAAGTTTTCTAGAATTTGTTCTTGAGTCATACCGATTGCTTTTAGCAATATGGTAACTGGCATCTTACGACGACGGTCGACGCGGAAGAACAAAATGTCTTTCGGATCAAACTCAAAGTCTAACCATGAACCACGGTAAGGAATGATACGAGCCGAGAACAGTAACTTACCTGAAGAGTGAGTTTTGCCGCGATCATGTTCAAAAAACACGCCAGGCGAACGATGTAGCTGGGATACGATGACACGCTCGGTGCCATTAATCACAAAAGAACCATTCTCAGTCATCAAAGGCAATTCGCCCATGTAGACTTCTTGTTCTTTCATCTCTTTAACGACAGGCTTGGTTGGCGATTCTTTATCAAGAATTACCAAACGTACCTTCGCTCTCAAAGGAGATGCGTAATTCAGACCACGCTGCTGACATTCTTTCACGTCAAACGGCGGATCCCCCAATATGTAAGATAAAAATTCGAGACGCGCAAAACCATTGTGCGAAACGATAGGAAAAATTGAAGTGAAGGCTGACTGCAAGCCCTCATTTTTCCGAGTTGTTGGAATCTTTTCTGCCTGCAAGAATCCCGCATAGGATTCAAGCTGGGTTGCCAGCAGAAAAGGAATATGATGAACGTTAGCGCGTTTCGCAAATGATTTGCGGATGCGCTTCTTCTCAGTAAATGAGTAGTGCATGAACACTCCGTGAGTGACAGGAAGGATAGAGAATTCAGGATTCGCAACTGGCTTTCGCCTTTAACCGAGAACCCTCAAGTCTTTGTCCTTGATTAGGGACACCGCATCAGGAATACCCTGCTGCGACTCTTTAATTCAAATTTACTTTTCACACCAACTTAGAGCAACCAATGCAGAGTCGGATTTTTCAACCAGACTCTGCAAATTGGCCTCAGCGCTAGCCAAACGCGCCGCAACTAAAATTACTTGATGTCTGCTTTGGCGCCAGCTTCTTCCAGTTTTTTCTTGGCTGCCTCTGCGTCTGCTTTAGCAATGCCTTCTTTAACTGACTTCGGTGCACCATCCACCAGATCTTTTGCTTCTTTCAGACCCAAGCCAGTGATTTCACGAACTGCCTTAATCACACTAACTTTGTTACCGCCTACTTCTGTCAGAACAACGTTGAACTCGGTCTGCTCTTCAGTCGCTGCAGCACCACCGCCGGCTGCACCTGCTGGGCCTGCCACTGCCATTGCTGCTGCGGATACGCCGAATTTTTCTTCAAACGCTTTAACTAAATCGTTCAAATCCATTACGGACATTTGAGCTACTGCTTCCAGGATGTCGTCTTTCGAGATTGCCATTTAAAACTCCTAATTTTTTTCAGTAATTACATTTGACTGGTATTGACACAACTAAATCTGCTAAGCGAATGATTCGCACATCAAGCAGATTCGGTTTCCTTTTTCGCTGCAACTGCTGCCAGTACGCGAGCCATACCCGAAACTGGTGCCAGCATGACGCCCAATAATTGGGAAATCAGTACCTCACGAGTAGGAATATTGGCCAGCGCTACAACTGCTGCCTTATCTAAAGGTTTGCCTGCGTAACTACCTGCCTTAATCACCAACTTGTCATTGCTTTTTGCAAAATCCTGCATGATTTTTGCAGCAGCAACGGCATCTTCTGAAATTGCATAAATCAGAGGACCGGTCATTTCGGAAGCTAGGGCAGAAAACGCGGTTCCTTCGACGGCGCGACGTGCGAGCGTATTTTTCAACACACGCAAATACACACCACCGGAACGCGCTTTTGCGCGCAGTTGTGTCAAGTGACCAACCTCAATGCCACGATACTCAGCCAGCACGATAGTCTGTGCCGATGCAACTTTGGCAGAGATTTCGGCTACGACGGCCTTTTTGTCATTTAGATTGAGACCCACGATCAACCTCCAAAAATAATGTTCGGCTATTGCACAACCACATGGCTGCCTGCCTTACATCGTTCGAACACGGCGTCCGAAGTTAGGAGTTCATACTGGCGCTTAACTAATGCGCTGCATTGAGACTACAAAACTTGTTCGGGCTCGCCATCTGCGTTGGGCGTTTAGAAAAATCTTCTTTAACTTTTTAACCTACTACCAACCACTTAGCAGGCCCAACGGTCTTTGATTGCCTGAACCATCTTCATTATTTTGAATCTGGTTCAGCCCAAAGAACTGCCCTAAGCCCAAAGGATTAGGGACTTAAACTTTTACTTATGCCGACAGCGAAGCTTGATCTACACGTACACCGCCACCCATCGTGGATGACAGCGAAACCTTACGTAGATAAACACCTTTACTGCTAGCTGGTTTTGCTTTGCTTAATGCATCGAGCAAAGCCACTAAATTTAATTTCAGATCAGCGTCGGTGAATGATTTACGACCGATGGTTGCATGCACAATGCCTGCTTTGTCAGTACGGTATTGCACCTGACCAGCTTTTGCATTTTTAACTGCAGTCGCCACGTCCGCAGTAACAGTACCTACTTTAGGATTTGGCATCAGACCACGTGGACCCAAAATCTGACCTAATGTACCAACTATACGCATGGTGTCTGGCGAAGCGATAACCACATCAAAAGGCATATTGCCTGCTTTGATTTGCTCTGCTAAATCTTCCATACCAACGACTTCTGCACCTGCAGCTTTTGCTTGTTCAGCTTTTTCACCAGAGGCAAATACAGCAACACGAACGCTCTTTCCTGTTCCGGCTGGTAATACCACTGAGCCACGAACTACTTGATCTGATTTTTTAGCATCAACACCGAGTTGCACAGCAACGTCGATGGATTCATTAAATTTTGCTGTAGCCAGTTCTTTGATCAACGTAACTGCATTGTCAAATGGATAGACCTTAGTACGATCAACTTTATCCTTGATCAGCTTGGCGCGTTTTGAAAGTTTAGTCATTACAGTCCCTCCACCGTGATACCCATGGAACGCGCTGAACCTGCGATGGTGCGAACTGCAGCATCCATGTCGGCAGCGGTCAGATCTGGGCGTTTTTGGGTAGCGATTTCTTCAGCTTGTTTACGAGTGATCTTGCCTACTTTGTCTGAATGCGGCTTAGGGGAACCTTTTTGTATCCCAGCTGCTTTCTTGATCAAAATAGTAGCAGGCGGAGTCTTCATCACAAACGTGAAAGACTTATCTGCAAACGCTGTAATCACCACTGGAATTGGAAGACCTGGCTCTACACCCTGAGTTTGCGCATTAAATGCTTTACAAAACTCCATGATGTTCAAACCACGTTGACCCAATGCTGGACCAATTGGAGGGGAAGGATTTGCTTTACCAGCTGGCACTTGCAGCTTGATAAAGCCAATAATTTTCTTTGCCATGAGGGCTCCTTTAAATGAGTGATAGCGCCGATTCGCTGGTTTTACAAACTAACTATTACGGCTCCTCTGATACTGCTTTACTACATGATTACTTCACTACTTAGTCATGTTTAACGTTAGCTGTTTATTTCTATCGTCACGCCCTGACTAGCGCTATTCTTTAACAATCAAGCTTTTTCAACTTGACCAAACTCTAATTCCACCGGAGTAGCGCGTCCAAAAATCGTAACGGATACACGCACGCGAGATTTTTCGTAATTCACTTCTTCAACATTGCCATTGAAGTCAGTGAAAGGACCATCTTTAATACGCACTAACTCACCAACTTCATACAGCACTTTAGGACGCGGTTTCTCAACACCTTCTTGCATCTGGTGCATGATTTTGTCGACTTCATGCGGAGGAATAGGCGTAGGCTTATTGGACTTACCGCCTATGAAACCCGTTACCTTGTTGGTATTTTTCACCAAGTGCCAAGTTTCATCCGTCATTTCCATTTCGACTAAAACATAGCCTGGGAAAAAGCGACGTTCGGTCACAGCTTTTTGACCGTTTTTCATTTCTATTACTTCTTCAGTAGGCACAAGAATTTGACCGAATTTATCGTCCATTCCAGCACGTGTGATGCGCTCAGCTAAAGCACGTTGCACACTCTTTTCCATTCCCGAATAGGCATGAACTACGTACCAAAGCTTCTTAGCTCCAGAAACTGATCCTGAAGGAGTATTCACTTGTGCGATGTCGGTCATCATTATCTCCAGCGCAAAATAAGGTCATAGAAAATAACCTCTAGCAGCTTATCAGTGCCCCACAAAAACACAGCCATTACCAAAACAAAGCCAAACACAACGCCCGTTATTTGCATTGCTTCTCTGCGAGTAGGCCATACAACTTTTTTTGTTTCACGTACTGCTTCACCAGCAAAGCTAATAAAGCTACGACCAGATTGAGATGTCCAAGCAAACGCAACAGCTAAAAGCAAGCCCGCTACCAGAGCGCCCGCTCTTACTAGCGTGGTTTGGCCAGCCAGTAAATAGAAGCCAACAACACCGGCGATGACAGCACACACGGCTAGCGTCATCTTTGCCTTATCGGCTGATGTAGTCACTGTCTGCACAGATTGATTGGACATGCTGTTTGCTTTCGGTGTTCAGTCTGATCTAGTGGCAGGGGCGGAGGGCCTCGAACCCCCAACCTACGGTTTTGGAGACCGTCACTCTGCCAATTGAGCTACGCCCCTGCGGAAAACTTCGTAATCAAAATTAAGCGTTGTTTGCGAGAATCGCTCCTCGTAAACATCTATTCAATTTTTCTTACTCGATGATTTTTGCGACGACGCCAGCACCAACAGTACGGCCGCCTTCACGAATCGCAAAACGTAAGCCCTCTTCCATCGCAATCGGATTGATCAGCTTAACTGTGATCGATACGTTGTCACCAGG
>CAMCXB010000013.1 GCA_945883145.1 Bordetella parapertussis
TAGCCGGGTACATTGGCGCGCAAAGCGGTTAATGGATTAGAGCCTAAGGATGACAGACCATTAAATTCTAACTGTAAAAATATGCGGGTATTAACGATGCCTTGCGCGGTCGGTGTTCGTTGACCCACGAAACGAAAAATCCAGCAATCCGCCCTGTATTCCGCGCCTATCAGCGATTGACCGATATCTTGCTCTTTAATCAGATAGTTCAATCTTCCTACGGCATACCAGCTTGCTGATAAAGGCCACTGACCTGAGATGTCAAAGATTTCAAAGTTGGCAGCGGGATCTGTGCTGCGTACATCACGACGATATTGCACATTTAAGACCTTCATGGGTTCAGGCTGCCAAAAAGAACCAAAATTAATACGATTGAAAATTTGATTTGATTGGCTGTATTGAAAATTCGCATCCAATCTTAGCTCTCTAGTCACTCGGCCTGAGCTGAGCAACAAGATATCGGATTTTGTGTCTGCAGTAGCCCTAGAAATTTGATCTTCTAGCTTACCCAAAATCACACGAGGATCAGTAAACGAAAAACGCTGCGCCAATGCTACACGTAATCTTTCTTGTCCTTCAATTTCAAGATAACGCGACATTAAAGCGGTGGTGACTGTACTTGCATCACCGACTCTGTCATGACCCACAAAACGATTTTCTCTAAACACTTGTGCGTAATTAAAGTCCGCCTCAGCAGAGTCGAAATTAGGGTACAAATTCAAATCTTGTCTAACATAGGGTGTGTAGTTTACAAAGACACGAGGCTCCAATGTTTGCGTTGCATCTCTTCCAAAAAAACTTGCATCACGTTCAAATATCAAACCTGAATCTAATGATGCGGTAGGAATCGCTCGCGCTGGTGCAGTCATAGATGCATACGGGATTTGATCAAGATTATAGTTCGTCATATGTAATGACAAACTCGGTTTGATAAATGCACCAGGACGCTGCCAACGATAAGTCATGCGCGGGTTGAGGACCATACGATCTGCATTTTTTACAACTTGAGTCGCACCTTGAAAGCCAGTCGAATGAGAAAACCGTGTGAAGTCTGAATTCAATTCCAGACTCAAACCATTATCGTAATAATTAAATTTTTGATAGGTCAGTTGCGGCAGTCTGGCATAGGGAATCGCAATTGGCGCATTCACGTCCTGTAATACTTGAAAATCTGTTACACGAAAAATAGCGCGCTGATCTATATCGCTATAGTTCAACACTGCATCACGCAACATTAAACGACGGCTAGTACCAGGATTACTAAAGCCTAAGCTAAATGGAAAATCATTCGCATAACCATTATCAGATGCAGCATTCAAATTTGAATTAAAGGTTAAGCCAGAGCCAAAGTTTTGTCGGTGTTGTGAACTTATGATGTAACGATTTTCATTGGTGACTGCATCACTATTCAAATATTCTGCTTTTGTTTTACCCGCATACTCTCTGTCCATATAGCGCGCTTCACCGCCTAACATGAGGCCACGCCGAGATATATAGTGCGGATATAAAGTGAGATCACGGTTCGGTGCTATATCTAAATAATATGGTGTGATGACTTCCAAGCCACCGGTGGACGATGTAATAATGGAAGGAGCAAGAAATCCCGACACTCTCTCCTCAGCCAATGGGAATGAAATATAAGGCGTACCAGCAATCGGCACACCTTTAAAAACTAAAATTGCATTCCGTGCGACACCCTTACCACTATCATTATCTAAAGATAGTTTACTGGATTTTAAATACCAATCTGGATTCGGACCTTCGCAGGTAGTGAAATCTCCTCCAAACACAGTGGCAGAATCTTGTGAATCAAATTCCACACGCTCTGCACGACCTTGTGCATTCTTACGCAATAAACGATAGACAGGACTATCCATATAACCGATACCTGTATCCATTTTTAATTGCAGTTGATTGCCTGTGAATTTATCTCCTGCTCTATCAATAAATACATGACCGAGTGCTTTAATTTTGTCATCCACAATATCGTAATGAATATCATCCGCTTCGATATGTGAATTGCCTTTATCTACCTTCGCATCTTTTTCTAGTGTAATGTTTCTATCAGGCCGACCATTAATCTGTTGTGCTTCTAGTGTGATGGTTCTATCAGGCTGACCATTAATCTGTTGTGCTTCTAGTTTGACTGGACTATTCAGCGCGGAATCATCATTCAAAAAATCAACTGCACTCACTCTGACATGCGTCATCCACAGCAGCAAACCGAAGAAGATCGGGCTTACACGGAATAACTGGGAGGAGGTTGAAAATACCAAACGCTGGTTCATGAATGAAGAGGTCTCGCGGCTGGAGGCGCGTAATTGGTGTGAATCCCGTATTATATGGGATCTCCCTGCCGGTAATACCTTACCGGACATGCTTACCAACCTGCTTTTCCGGTTTTTTCATGTCAGATTTATACGATTCCGACCCTAGACTACAAAATTGTCGCCTCTGGCTATCCACGATCACGACTCCAGCACTCATCGTCAGCTCACTAAGACCAGCTTCTTCGGATGCGAGTTTTCGTCGCTATTTTCGGGTTGATGGGGCAGATGGATCGACTTATATCGTCATGGACGCCCCGCCGCCTCAAGAGGATGTCCGTCCTTTTATAAAAATTGCTGATTTATTTGGCAAAACAGGGGTAGCGGTTCCAACTGTGTTGGCGAAAGATGAAGATCAGGGCTTTTTGCTGTTGACCGATCTGGGTACTACCACCTATCTCAGCTGTCTAAACCAAGAGACAGCTTCTCCGCTTTACATGGATGCGATTGATGCGCTCATCCAATTGCAATCGCATAGTCAAGCAGGCGTCTTACCCGCTTATGACCGCGAATTGCTACATAAAGAATTAATGCTGTTCCCAGATTGGTATATCAACAAGCATTTGGGTGTAACGCTGTCAGAAAAACATACGGCTGATTTAAATAAAGTCTTTGACGTTTTACTTGCAAATAATTTAGCGCAAGCACCCGTGTATGTTCACCGTGACTATCATTCACGCAATCTGATGCTGTTAAAACAAAATAATCCCGGCATTTTAGATTTTCAAGATGCTGTGTATGGCCCCATTACTTATGATTTAGTGTCACTGCTGCGTGATGCTTACATACAGTGGGATGAAGAACAGGTGTTGGACTGGGTGATTCGTTACTGGGAACGCGCTAAGCGCGCTGGCCTGCCGATTAATCCTGATATTGATGCGTTTTATCGTGACTTCGAATTCATGGGCTTGCAACGTCACTTAAAGGTGCTTGGTATTTTTGCTCGCTTATTTCACCGTGATGGCAAAGATGCTTATCTTAAAGACATACCACTAGTCATGGAATACACGCGTAAGACTGCGCATCGCTATTTAGAACTCATACCACTCTTGCGCTTGCTCGATGAGATAACAGCCAACACACCGCAGGTCGGCTATACCTTTTAATATGAAAGCGATGATTTTTGCAGCCGGTCGCGGTGAACGTATGCGACCTCTGACAGATACCTGCCCCAAACCACTCTTGACTGTACGTGGTCGTCCTTTGATTGTGTGGCACATACTAAATCTAGTGAAAGCCGGCATTACCAAGATCGTCATTAATCATGCGCATCTTGGTCACATGATAGAAGATACATTACAAGATGGCAGTCAATTTGGTGCACATATTGTGTATTCACCAGAAGGCTCTGCATTAGAAACTGCAGGCGGCATTGCAAAAGCTAGACATTTACTAGGCGAAGCACCTTTCGTTGCAATAGCCGGTGATGTTTTCTGTCCTTATTTCGATTACACACTAGTAAAAGATGTTTTACAAGATGAAGATGTATGGGGCAAACCCCATCCAGAACATCAACGTGATATGGCTTGGCTGTATCTTGTAAAAAATCCTGAGCATAACCCTAAGGGTGATTTTGCTTTGCATAACTTCAGCATCGCTAATACTGGAGAATTACTTCACACCTTCTCAGGCATAGGCGTCTATAGACCCGCTATGTTTGATAGCGTAAAAGCAGGAGACAGTGCCAAGCTTGCACAACTACTGCGCGAATTTGCAGATCAAGGCAAAATTGGTGGTGAGTTATATCGCGGCGACTGGACAGATGTCGGCACAGTCGAACGCTTGAATCAATTAAACGCACCTATCCGTTAGGAAAAATAGTATGAATGTTTATGCAAAGCGACGCGCCGCACTCTTAGCACGCATGCAAGCGCAAGGTGGCGGTGTGGCCATCATCCCTACCGCTCCTGAAGTCATGCGCAATGCTGATGCCGACTATCCTTATCGTCACGATAGTTATTTTTATTACCTCACAGGTTTTACCGAACCGGAAGCGACCTTAGTCTTAGTAGCCGGCGCAAAACAACAAGCAATTCTCTTTTGTCGCGAAAAAAATCTCGAACGCGAAATATGGGATGGTTATCGCTACGGCCCTGCCGCAGCAAAAGAAGAATTTGGTTTTGATGCAGCTCATGCTATCGATCAAATCGATGTTGAGCTACCTAAGCTCATGACTAACATGCCTACCTTGTTTTATGCCTTAGGCAGTGATGCCAAGCTCGATGCGCGCATACAAAATTGGTTAAGTGGTGTAAGGGCACAAATCAGAGCAGGTATTAGTGCACCTACCGCTGCGATGGATGTGCGCGTGTTACTCAATGAAATGCGCTTGATAAAAGATGCAGATGAAATCGCAATCATGCAACGTGCAGCGACTATCTCAGCGCATGCCCATGCGCGTGCTATGCGATGCGCAAAACCAGGTTTACGTGAATATCATCTCGATGCAGAACTCTTACATGAATTCCGACGTAATGGCTCACAATTTCCTGCTTATGGATCCATTGTTGCAACTGGTGCCAATGCATGTGTACTGCACTATCGCGCAGGTGATGCTGAATTGCGTGATGGGGATTTAGTGTTGATTGATGCAGGTTGTGAGCTTGATAGCTATGCATCTGATATCACGCGCACTTTTCCAGTGAATGGAAAATTTAGTGGTCCTCAAAAAACGCTCTATGAAATCGTCTTAGCTGCACAGCAAGCTGCGATGGCAGCAACAAAACCAGGACTACGTTTTATTGATGGCCATGATGCAGCAGTCAAAGTTTTATCACAAGGTATGCTTGATACAGGTTTATTAGATAAAAATAAAGTCGGTACCTTAGATGATGTCTTAGCCAAAGGTGACTATCGACATTTTTACATGCATAGAACCGGACATTGGTTAGGTATGGATGTGCATGATGTCGGTGATTATCGTGATGCTGCACCTGCTGGCGAAGAAAAACCTTGGCGCACTTTACAAGCCGGTATGGTCTTAACCATAGAACCAGGCATCTATGTCAGACCTACCGAAGGTGTTCCTGAAGAATTTTGGAACATAGGTATACGCATAGAAGATGATGCTCTTGTCACAGAAGAAGGTTGCAAGCTGCTCACGCATGAAGCGCCTAAAACGATTACTGAGATCGAAGCAGTCATGCGGGATAGATGATGCACTTTTATAAGCTTCATTAAACATGCACAAAGAATTTTACATCACAATTGTAGGAGCAGGGCCGGTGGGCATGTCGCTCGCCGCACTGCTTGTGCAACAAGGTGTCAAAAGTGGACGCATACTAATCATCGATGCAAAATCAGAAGCTGTCTCAT
The DNA here is from genome assembly GCA_945883145.1 of Bordetella parapertussis. Classification (GTDB taxonomy): domain Bacteria; phylum Pseudomonadota; class Gammaproteobacteria; order Burkholderiales; family Burkholderiaceae_D; genus Pernthalerella. The sequence continues at coordinate 5,643 of CAMCXB010000013.1, forward strand.
TACAAGATCCGCGCTCGGTAGCGCTCGCTGCTGGTAGTAAACAAATACTAGACACTATTCACAGCTGGCCTTCACACAGCACTCGCATAACGCAAATTCATGTTTCTAGACGTGGCAGCTTTGGTCGCACTCTGATTAAATCAGATGACTATGACCTACCTGCACTCGGTTATGTCTGTCGTTATGGTGATGTGATTGCATCACTACTCAGCACCTTGCAATATCATGGGGTAGACATACTACGACCCGTTAACATTAAAGATGTACAAGAATCTGAATCGCAGATCACGCTCACGCTAGATGATGACTCCACTATCGACACCACATGTTTGATACAAGCCGAGGGTGGTGTATTTGGTTCACAACCAACCCAGCCTTTACATAGAGATTATCAACAAACCGCGGTCGTGACACATGTGCATTGCAATGCGCCGATTGTTGGGCGTGCATATGAACGCTTCACTAGCGAAGGTCCGTTCGCTTTATTGCCACAAGATGAAGGCTACGCTTTAGTCTGGTGTGCACGACCAGAAACGGTGACGCACTTGCTTGAATTATCTGATGCTGAATTTTTATTAGCCTGTCAAAAAACCTTCGGTGACAGACTGGGGCAATTCACTATAACTGCGGCACGCACAAGTTATGTCTTAGGATTGAATGCGCATCCTACAAGCACAGCACGTAGTGTCGCTATTGGCAATGCTGCACAAACTTTGCATCCAGTAGCAGGACAAGGATTAAATTTAGGTTTGCGTGATGCTGCAGTCTTAGCCCGTTTACTTGCCAGAGATTGCACACCCGCTTCATTAGCTGAATTTATGCAAGCTCGTCGCAGCGATCGCAAACTCACCATTCATCTGACTGATGTGATGGCACGTGTCTTTGCATCCAGCCCAGACCACTCGTGGACACAAATGCTTCTGGGCTTAGGCTTGGGAGGCATTGATACCAGCAAACTAGTCAAAAAACATTTGGCTGAACAAATGATGTTTGGTTGGCGCGGATAATTACGACCACCTCAAAATTTACAGCGAACCTAAAGACGAATCAGGCCTTTAGGACACCAGTCTTAGCCCCGTCATATTTCTTCTGGAAAATAACTCCAAAGCTAGTATATTGTTGCCGTGAAAGTTTTTAGTGCTGAAATTCAGAATAAGGGAATATGAAAATGGCAAGCCATCCCAAGCAACCAGCGGCTGACAACGCAGATTTACCGGGCATCTTAAAAAAATATGAAACCGTTGCTCTGGTGTTGCAAGGTGGCGGTGCGCTCGGCTCTTATCAAGCCGGTGTGTTTGAAGCGTTAAGCGAAGTCGGCATACAACCCACTTGGTTATCGGGCGTCTCAATTGGCGCTATCAATGCTTCTATCATTGCAGGTAACAAACCAGAAAATCAGGTGTCGCGATTAAAAGATTTTTGGGAAATGGTGTCAGGCCATGGCTATGGTGCGCATTTGTCTAGCTTTGATTCATTACGTCAGCTGCACAATATGACTAGTGCTTTCATGACCATGATGTCAGGCATACCTGGATTTTTCTCGCCACGTAGTATGAATCCATGGAGTCAAATAACTGGAAATGAAAGTGCTTCTAGTTACTACGATACGAGCAAGCTCTTTCATAGTTTGAATGATTTGATTGATTGGGATTTACTCAATAATCAACAACATAGACTGAGTGTAGGCGCTGTAAATGTGCAGACCGGTAACTTCCGTTATTTTGATACAGCATTAGAGCGTTTAAATCCCAAACACACCATGGCCAGTGGCGCATTACCACCCGCCTTCTCATCAGTAGAAATTGATAATGACTATTACTGGGACGGCGGTATCGTCTCCAACACACCACTGCAATATTTACTTGAAGGTAAAAAACTAACGAACACGCTCGTGTTCCAAGTAGATTTATTTAATGCGCGCGGCAAACTTCCTAAGACCATGCCTGAAGTCATGATGCGTCAAAAAGATATCATGTATTCCAGTCGTACTCGTAATGCGACCGATCGTTTTAAGCGCATACACAATCTAGAAATTGAACTCTCTCATGCACTCAAGCGCATACCGAAAAATGAATTAACTGAAGAAGATCGCGTGTTGCTAGCTACGCTAGATGAAAAATCACAAATCAATGTCTTGCATCTGATTTATCACCATAAAGAATATGAAGGTGATTCTAAAGATTATGAATTTTCTAAACTGACCATGCAAGAACACTGGGCAGCAGGATTAGAAGATACGCGTAGAACTTTGCAACATCGCGATTGGCTTAAACTGCCCCATGCTAAGTTAGGCATGACCGTACATGATGTACATAGAGATTTTGATCGCTAATAAAAAAGGCAGCTTATAGCTGGCTTTTTTGTTTTATGGTGACAAACTCACCTGCATCAGCTTCTTTTATGGCTTGTTTAATTTCTTTTATGTGCCAATTTTCAACTTCTACATAGCGCTCAATGGCTTCAGTCACTAAAACAGTCTCAGAGCGTTGTGTTTCTTTAGCTAACTTCTTTAACAAATCCCTAGTCTTAGCACTAACAGTGAGAGTCAATACAGATGTTTCCATGACACGCTCCCAAAGTGCAATGACTACATTCTAAAGTCACTAAGCCAAAAAAATCAACGCAAAAAATTTTTAAGATTTTTTCGCTTCCTGTTCACGCATCTTAATCAATTCATCTGCTGTGATAAGCACTGGTTTTCCATCTTTAGAAATAATAATGCCTGTTTTCGTTTGAATCGCCAGATCTTGAGCCGCTCTAGCTGCACGCTCCATCGCAGCATAAGAGCCTGCGAGATCTAGGTCTGAAGAGGAACGTATATCTTTAGGATTCATTTTTCATACCATCCTATAAGTTTTAGCTGCAAGTCTGAATTTTCATAAAATGCCCACGCATCAACGATTTTATTATATCGATAATGGAAATTATGAAGCCCTGCTTTGAAGCGTCTACGAATAACTTGTTCAGGAATATTGTGCCCGCCTTGGGACACTCTGATTGCAACTCTGGATACAGCAATGTCTGCACTTGGTAATGACAAAAACCATAATTTAACTTGATAGCCTAGTCTTTGCCACATTTCTATCTTGTGCAAATAAGCTAAACCAGACAGTGTCGTTTCAAATGCGAAGCTTTGACCTGCTTTGACACATTTATCGATCTCTTCCAACATTAATCGCCCAGCTTTAACTGCAACTGATTCTGGATTGAAAGGCGCTAGTCCAGCAGCGATTATGTCAGCGTTAATAAATCTCAATGTTTTGGCTTCAGCAGGCAAAAAATTTTGAGCAAAAGTAGTTTTGCCTGCGCCATTTGGTCCTGCAATGATGAGTATCTTTTTCAACTTTAGCTTACGCGACTCCGATGAATCATGATGCTAGGATTTTATAAATCCACCGCCTTCACCATATCTTCAATCACTTTCTTAGCATCGCCAAATACCATCATGGTTTTATCCATGTAGAACAATTCATTATCTAAGCCTGCATAACCTGCAGCCATAGAACGCTTATTCACGATAATGGTTTTTGCTTTATAAGCTTCAAGAATCGGCATACCGGCGATAGCTGATTTCGGATCTTTCGCTGCAGGGTTCACCACATCATTCGCACCCAACACTAACACCACATCAGCCTGACCAAATTCACTATTGATGTCTTCCATCTCAAAAACTTGGTCATACGGCACTTCCGCTTCCGCTAACAACACGTTCATATGACCAGGCATACGACCTGCAACTGGATGAATCGCATATTTCACTGTCACGCCTTTGTGTGCAAGCTTCTCACTCAACTCCATCAAAGCATGTTGTGCACGTGCGACTGCTAAACCATAGCCAGGAACAATAATCACTGTTTCTGCATTCGCCATTAAGAAGGCTGCATCATCAGCTGATCCTGATTTCACTGGGCGCTGTTGCTGATCACCTGCAACTGCTGCAGTTGCATCACCACCAAAGCCACCTAAAATCACATTAAAGAAGGAACGATTCATTGCCTTACACATGATGTAAGACAGAATCGCACCACTCGACCCCACTAATGAACCGGCAATAATCAGCATAGAGTTATTCAACGAAAAGCCAATACCTGCTGCTGCCCAACCTGAATAACTATTCAACATAGAAACCACTACCGGCATATCTGCACCGCCGATAGGAATAATGATTAATACACCTAAGACAAAAGCAATCGCCGTCATGACGATGAAAGATGTCCAGTCTTGTGTCAAACAAAACATAGCGCCAAACACCAACATCACAATTGCTAACAATAGATTCAATATGTGCTGACCTTTAAAGACAATCGGCGCACCTTGAAATAATCTGAATTTATAAGTACCAGAGAGCTTACCAAACGCAATCACTGAACCTGAGAAAGTGATTGCGCCGACAAAGGTACCAATGAAGAGTTCTAGTTTATTGCCAAGAGGAATAGGCTGATCACGTTCAACGATATTAAAAGCCCAAGGCTCAGCAACCGCTGCAACAGCAATACATACAGCAGCTAAACCAATGAGCGAGTGCATAGCGGCAACCAACTCTGGCATCTTGGTCATTTCAACCCGCTTAGCAAGAATGGCGCCGATGCTGCCGCCCACAACCACACCGAATATCACTAAACCATAACCAAGATCTGAAACTGCAACAGCTTCTGATTTTAATTTATAGATGAGTGCAAGCGTAGTCACAACAGCGACTGCCATACCGATGATGCCAAAAGCATTACCACGACGTGCCGTTGCAGGATGTGACAAACCTTTTAACGCTTGAATAAAACAAATCGAAGCGAGCAAATACAACAGGGTGACGAGATTCATACTCATTATTTATTCTCCCCTGATCCTGCTTGCTGCGCTTTGACTTTAGGTTCTTTCTTCTTAAACATTTCCAACATACGTTGTGTCACCAAGAAGCCACCAAATACATTGACTGCAGCTAAGGCTACTGCCAGTGTGCCTGCGATTTGGCCTACCAAGCTTTCAGTGAGTGCGGCAGCCAACATGGCGCCGATCATGATGATGGCTGAGATCGCATTCGTGACCGCCATTAAAGGCGTGTGCAATGCAGGTGTCACGGTCCACACCACGTGATAGCCGACATAAATTGCCAGCACAAAAATAATCAGATTAATGACGGTATGACTGACTTCCATAATGTCCTCTTATTGATAGACAGAGTGAACTCGACCTTTACGGCACGAGGTTTATTTTTTTAAACTAGTGATGCGATTTTTCTCATCAACAAATACAATTTTTTGTTTGTATGTTGTGATCTCATTCTCAGACATCGGAGCATAAGTACAAATAATGAGTAAATCTCCTAAGTGCGCCAAACGTGCTGCGGCACCATTGAGAGAAATTTCACCACTACCGCGCTTACCCTTGATAGCGTAAGTTGAAAAACGTTCTCCATTATTAATGTTATAGAGATCAACTTTTTCAAACTCACTGATGTCAGCTGCTTCTAACAAATCTTCATCTATGCCACATGATCCTTCATAGTTCAGATCACATTGCGTCACAGTTGCGCGATGTATTTTCGCGCGCAGCATGATACGTTGCATAGACTTTCTTATTTACGTAAAACTTCACCAGCTGTACACATTAATGTAGCAGCCACGATTTCATCACTGCGATCAATTGCTAATGCTGAATCTTTATTAATAATGAGCTTGAGAAAATCTAGCACATTACGTGAATACAAAGCTGAAGCATCCGCTCCGCACAAAGCAGGGAGATTAGGCTCACCGATGATGGTTACGCCATGTTTGATTACAGTTTTACCTAATTCAGACAAAGGACAGTTACCACCTTGTTCAACTGCCATATCCACAATCACAGAACCGGCTTTCATCGCTTTGACGGTATCTTCGCTAATCAAAATCGGTGCTTGTCGACCTGGTATTAATGCAGTGGTGATGATGATGTCAGATTGTTTAGCACGCTCATGCACCAGTTGCGCTTGACGCTGCATCCACGCTGCAGGCATAGGACGCGCATAACCACCCACGCCTTGTGCAATTTCACGTTCTTCATCAGTTTCAAATGGCACATCAATAAATTTTGCGCCTAATGATTCCACTTGCTCCTTAACAGGAGGACGCACATCAGAAGCCTCAATCACAGCACCCATACGCTTAGCCGTTGCGATCGCTTGTAATCCCGCTACTCCCACACCCATGATCAGCACTCGCGCTGCTTTTACGGTACCAGCAGCTGTCATCAACATAGGCATAAAGCGTTGATATGCATTGGCGGCCATCATCACGGCTTTATAGCCAGCGATATTGGCTTGCGAAGACAACACGTCTAATGATTGTGCACGCGTGATACGTGGAGCAGCTTCGAGCGCAAAGGCGGTGAGTCCCGCTTTTGCCATCGCAGCATTGTTGTCCGCATCAAAAGGATTCAACATACCCACAAGTACGGCGCCCGATTTCATCTGCGCGCGCTCTGCGTCAGTTGGTGCTCGCACTTTAAGTACAAGCTCACAAGCTAAGGCATCTGCAGCCTTAACTAGCGTCGCGCCCGCTGCGGTGTAGGCTTCATCTGTGATGCTGGCGGCAACGCCTGCACCGGATTCCACCAAAACTTGATGTTGGGCTGCGATGAGTTTCTTGACTGTTTCCGGTGTGGCTGCCACCCGGGTTTCACCCAGCCGCGTTTCTGCGGGGATGCCGATTTTCATGGAGATCTCCAAAAAATAAAATTGCGACCGAATCTTACACGTAAACCCAAAAAACGAACAACCGTTCTTATTAAAAACCGACTGGTTACTAACAAAAACAATTTGTATATTTGTTTTTAAATTAACAATGTCGCCTACTTACATTCTGCAGCTTTTTTCATCGCCTTGGCTGAAAGTTAAAAATAGCTAAGTGCGAACTAGGATGATTGACAAGGTAAAATGCCGGCTCTGAGAAGGAAACCATGTCTGACATTTGGAAACCATCGGTTACTGTCGCCGCCATCGTAGAACGACAGGGTAAATTTCTTTTGGTCGAAGAAGAGACCAGTGACGGCGTGCGCTTTAATCAACCGGCAGGCCATCTCGATCCCGGTGAATCCTTAATCGCCGCCGCAAGTCGCGAAGCGCTAGAAGAAACTGCTCATGAATTTACCCCCGATGCCTTAATCGGGGTCTATATGTCGCGCTATATTTCTAGTCGAACCAATGAAAACGTCACTTATTTGCGTTTTGCCTTCTCCGGTCAGGTAGGCGCTGTGCATGACCAAGCACTGGATGAGGGCATTATTCGCGCGCTCTGGATGTCTTATGAAGAATTACGAGCCTGTGAAGATAAACATCGTAGTCCCTTAGTCATGAAATGCGTGCATGATTATTTAGCCGGCAAACGTAGTCCACTTTCTTTGCTTTATACCCATCCCAGCGTGGCGGCTTTTCATCATGTCAGCTAAACGGGTTGTGGTCGGCATGTCCGGCGGTGTGGATTCCTCAGTAGCTGCTTGGTTGTTAAAACAACAAGGCTATGAAGTGATCGGTCTTTTCATGAAAAACTGGGAAGATGATGATGACGATGATGAATACTGCTCCACACGCCAAGACTGGCTCGATGCAGCCAGTGTGGCTGATGTCTTAGATGTGGATATTGAAGCGGTTAATTTTGCTAGCGAATATAAAGACCGCGTCTTTGCAGAATTTTTACGTGAATATCAAGCAGGGCGTACACCCAATCCTGATGTGCTGTGCAATGCAGAAATTAAATTCAAAGCTTTTCTTGATCATGCCATCAAACTAGGTGCGGATCTAATTGCAACCGGACACTACGCACGCGTAAGACAAAACTCGACGAATGGTCAGTTTGAATTACTCAAAGCTGTCGATAGCACTAAAGATCAAAGTTATTTTTTGCATCGCTTAAATCAATCACAACTTGCCAACACTTTATTTCCATTAGGTGAAATACATAAAAGTAAAGTGCGTGAGATTGCTGAACAACTCAAATTACCCAACGCACAGAAAAAAGATTCCACCGGTATTTGCTTCATAGGCGAACGTCCATTTCGTGAATTCTTAAATCGCTATTTATCTTTTCAACCCGGCCCCATAAAAACACCGGATGAGAAAATCATCGGTGAGCATGTAGGCTTATCCTTCTATACATTAGGTCAAAGAAAGGGCATAGGCATAGGCGGCGTAAAAGAACATACGCGTGAGAATGGTAGTCATGATGCGTGGTATGTAGCGCGTAAAGATGTGACCGCAAATACTTTATATGTGGTGCAAGGACATGACCATCCTTGGCTGTTATCATCTGCTCTGACTGCAGATCAAATGAGTTGGGTCGCGGGCACTGCGCCATCACTCACGCATGTCTCTGCAAAAACGCGTTATCGTCAAAGTGATATGCCGTGTGAATTTGCGAATTTAAATACAGAGCATTTTCAACTCGCTTTCACGCAACCTCAGTGGGCAGTCACACCAGGGCAGTCTGCTGTTTTATATGACGGCGATGTCTGTTTAGGTGGTGGCATTATTGCTTCATCGAGCATAGTAAGCACATAAACATTTTCTGAAACAGTCACCCATAAAAAAACGGAGCACTGCTCCGTTTTTTTCAAGCTCATTCAAATCAAGCGACTGGCACAGTGTCTATAAAAGATTTTCTTTCCGAAAGCTTGTCAAATAAACGCGCAAGATTAGCGTAATCATCGCGCCATGTGAGTTCTGGAAAACGAAATGCTAACCAACCGAGTGTACAACCGACTGCTACATCTGCTAGGGTCATTTTCGCACCCGTACAAAAAGGAGCGTCACCTAATCCTACCGACATGGCTTGTACGCCATTTTTCACTTTTGTCATTTGACGTGCCATCCAAGCCGGGCTACGTTCTTTTTCAGGACGCTGCGTCATTTCTAATCTGACTGCAATCCCTGCATCCAAAATACCATCCGCTAAGGCTTCCCAACATTTAATACTGGCGCGACCACGACCTTGTGTAGGAATTAATTTACCCACCGGTGACATAGTGTCCAAATATTCAACAATGACACGCGAATCAAACATAGCGCCGCCATCTTCCATAATTAGGCAAGGTACTTTACCCAAAGGATTCGACAAACCGATGGTTGTATCAGGCGACCATACGTCTTCTAATACAAATTCATAATCGAGTTTTTTTTCCGCCAACACTACGCGGACTTTACGAACATAGGGACTTGCGAGTGATCCTAATAGCTTCATGGTGTCGTCGCAGGAATGAGGGAGGCGAATTATAACATCGACAAATTCCCCGCTATAGATGCTTATTAGGCTTAAAACGACATATTGCAAATGGTAAAATCACGTTTTTAATCAATCAAATCTAGCTAAACTTCAGATATCTCTCTTGCTCAATGACTATGCCACTCACCGCTCTGAATGCTCTTTCCCCACTTGATGGCCGCTATGCCTCCAAAACCGACGCCTTGCGTCCGATTTTGTCTGAGGCTGGCTTTATGCATCATAGAGTTAAAGTAGAAATTGCTTGGTTACTTACACTTTCTGAAGCAGGGTTTTCTGAAATACCAAACTTCTCGGCAAGTGCCCGACAATTATTAGAAAAACTCGCTGCGGATTTCACTGAAGAAGATGCACAACGGATTAAAGCGATTGAAGCTGTCACCAACCATGACGTGAAAGCTGTGGAGTATTGGTTAAAAGAAAAAGTACAAGATGTGCCTGAGTTAGTGGCTGCATCTGAGTTCATACACTTTGCTTGTACATCTGAAGATGTCAACAACACTTCACATGGCATGATGTTAAAAGCTGCGCGCGATAACGTTCTGCTTCCACAACTCAGCTCGCTGATTCAAAAATTAACTGAACTCGCTCATGAACATGCCAGCATAGCGATGATGTCACGCACCCATGGTCAACCGGCTAGCCCCACCACATTAGGTAAAGAAATAGCTAATGTCGTGGCACGCTTAAATAAAGCCAAAGAAAAAATTTCACAAGTTCAGATACTAGGCAAAATGAATGGCGCAGTGGGTAACTACAATGCACACTTATCTGCTTATCCCACCTTTGATTGGCCTGCATTTTCTCGTCGCGTCGTAGAAGAAAAGCTAGGCTTAGTGTTTAATCCTTACACCATACAAATTGAACCGCATGATTACATGGCTGAGTTATTTGATGCCATCGCCAGAACCAATACGATTTTGTTGGATTTGAATCGTGACATCTGGGGTTACATTTCATTAGGTTATTTCAAACAACGCACCAAGGCGGGAGAAATTGGTTCTTCCACCATGCCACATAAAGTCAATCCTATTGATTTTGAAAATTCCGAAGGTAATCTCGGCATGGCGAATGCGGTGTTAAAACACATGGCAGAAAAACTACCTATCTCACGTTGGCAGCGTGACTTAACGGACTCTACTGTCTTGCGTAACATTGGTGTGGGTTTGGGTTATACCGTACTTGCTTACGATAGCTGCTTACGTGGCTTGAATAAACTCGAAGTCAATCCAGTGCGCATGGCAGAAGATTTAGATCATAGCTGGGAAGTGTTAGCAGAGCCGGTGCAAACTGTGATGCGTCGCTATGGCATAGAGAACCCGTATGAAAAACTCAAAGAACTCACACGCGGCAAAGGCATCTCGCGTGAAGCATTACAAGCATTCATACAAAGCTTAGAAATACCGGATGCAGAAAAAACTCGACTCATGCAAATGACACCAGCAAATTATGTAGGCATTGCAAAGCAACTAGCGAAAAAGATTTAAGCGTGATATTGCGTACGAATACGCTACGCTATTCGTACCTACTATTCTTTGTTTTATTGCGTACAACGTAACCATCTGAACATAAAAAAAACCGGCATAGCCGGTTTTTTTTATGTCTGTATATTCATCAATGTTTTATACGACAGCTCCATGGGTGTCGTCTTTCACCTTGACAGGTTTAATTAAATCTTCGCGCTTTACTCCTAACCACATCGCTACAGCTGCTGCCACAAACACGGAAGAATAAATACCAAACAAAATACCTATGGTGAGAGCCAGAGCAAAGAAGTGCAGTGTTGGGCCACCAAAAATTAACATGGATAACACCATCAGTTCAGTACATCCGTGAGTGATCATGGTGCGAGAAATAGTGCTAGTAATCGCATGATTCATCACTTCTGCTGGCGCTAATTTTCCATAGCGACGATCACGGAATGTCTCACGCACTCGATCAAACACCACCACAGATTCATTGACTGAATAACCCAAGACCGCAAGTATCGCTGCCAATACAGTTAAGGAAAACTCCCACTGAAAGAATGCGAAAAATCCGAGAATGATAATCACATCATGTAAGTTCGCAATAATCGCTGCGAGTGCAAATTTCCACTCAAAACGAATTGCTAAATAAATCATGATGCCAATCACCACAAACAACAGCGCAGTTAAACCATCATGCGCTAACTCTTCACCTACTTGTGGCCCTACAAACTCTATACGCTTGACTGTCAAGCTAGCGTCTTGTGTTTTCAAAGCGTCGGTCACACGAGTACTCATTTGCGCTGCATTGCTACCTTTTTGTGCAGGCAAGCGTATCAATACATCTTGTGCTGTACCAAAGCTTTGTACTTGGCTATCGGCGTAACCCAAACCTTCAACCGTCTTACGTATACCTTCGATATCTGCAGGCTTGGCATACGCCACTTCCATCACGGTACCGCCAGTGAATTCAATTGAAAAATGTAAGCCTTTGTAGGACAGAAAAAATACTGCAGCAACAAAGGTCAGCGCAGAGATGGCATTAAATACCAAGGCATGACGCATGAAGGGTATATCTTGTTTAATACGGAAAAATTCCATGATGACTCTCTCTGTTTAAGTCAGTGCCACATTAGGCTTCTGGCTTCCAAACTTGTCCAATCGAAATGCTGCTGAGTTTTTTGCGACGGCCATACCAAATATTGGCTAAGGCACGTGACACCACCACCGCAGAAAACATGGAAGTGAGAATGCCCAAACAATGCACCACTGCGAAACCACGTATCGGTCCTGACCCAAAAATAAGTAGCGCTACACCTGCGATTAAGGTGGTGACATTCGAATCCAGGATGGTTGCCCATGCACGCTCAAAGCCAGCTGCAATAGCTGCTTGCGGTGAATTCCCTGCACGCAGTTCTTCACGTATACGTTCATTAATTAAAACGTTGGCATCAATCGCCATACCTAAGGTTAATGCAATCGCTGCGATACCAGGCAAGGTGAGTGTGGCCTGCATAAAAGATAACAATGCGATCAACAACATCACATTCACACCTAATGCAAACACACTGAAGAATCCAAACAATAAATAGTAAAGAACCATGAAAGCTGCAATCGCTGCAAAACCATACAGCGTAGAGTTAAATCCTTTACTGATATTTTCAGCACCAAGTTGTGGTCCAATGGTGCGTTCTTCTATGATTTCCATAGGCGCAGCAAGTGATCCTGCACGCAACAGCAAGGCTAAATCGCTCGCTGCAGTAGGTGTATCCATGCCCGTGATTTGAAAACGTGAACCTAGTTCATCACGAATTGTCGCAACGGTTAATACTTCACCTTTGCCTTTTTCAAATAAAACGATGGCCATTAACTTACCAATTTTGCTGCGTGTCGCTTCGCGCATCTTACGACCGCCATCACCATTTAAATCGATGCTGACTGCAGCTTGTTGGTTTTGATCGAAGCTTGCACCTGCATTTGAAATGTAATCCCCTGTGATCACAGGATCTTTCATCAAGATGACAGGCGCACCCTTACCGACTTTAAATAATTCAGAGCCCAACGGAATCGCCGCTGTTTCTTCCGTACCGCGACGAACCGTTTCATCCACCATACGCACTTCAAGTGTTGCAGTACGTCCTATGATGTCTTTAGCACGCGATACATCTTGTACACCAGGTAATTGCACCACAATGCGATCTGCACCTTGACGTTGAATAATTGGTTCTGCAACACCTAATTCATTCACACGTTTCGAGAGGGTTGAAATATTTTGCTGAACCGCTTCTTCAACGGTGCGCTTTAAAGCTTGTGCACTCATTACTCCACGTAGCTTGACGCCTTCTGCGTCCGTCATTTCGGTCAACGTAAGTTCACTCAACTGTGATTGCAACACTTCTTTTGCTGCACTCAAGGTTTCTTGATCACGAAAACGAATGTCTAAAGCATCGCCATCACGTGCAATGCCTGCAAAACGAATTTTCTTTTCCACCAAGGCAGAACGAACACTAATTTGCAAACCTTGTATACGTTTAGCTAACACTGCCTTAGTATCAACTTGCATGAGGAAATGCACGCCGCCACGTAAATCCAAACCTAAATACATAGGCATAGCATGTAAGCTTTGCAACCATGCTGGGGTATTGGGTAATAAGTTAAAGGCTACTAAGTAAGTGGGATCAGCAGGATCGCGATTTAACGCTTGCTCTAAGACGCTCTTGGCTTTGAATTGCAAATCAGTGTTAGCAAAACGTGCGCGCACATTGCCGTTATCACCTGTACTCTCGAACACCAAGGCCTCAACAGGAATACCTGCTTTGGTCAATGCATCCTGAGCCTGCCCAACAATATTCGAACCTAACTTAACGGTAGCCTTAGCACTACTAATTTGTACCGCAGGAGATTCACCAAAAAAATTTGGAACGGTGTATAAAGCGCCTAGCAACAAAGCGACTGCAATGAGTAGGTATTTCCAGAGGGGGTAACGATTCATGATGTCCTGCTTGAAAAGAAAAATGTCCGGCAAAAATTGCCGGACATGTTGCTCATATCAGTGTTAAATGGATTTAATCGTGCCTTTAGGTAGCAGCATCGTGACCGATGCTTTTTGCATCACGATTTCTGTACCATCCGACACTTCAACAGTGACATAGGCTTCGGTGACTTTACTCACTTTGCCCAAAATACCGCCGGCTGTGATGACCTCATCGCCCTTAGCAAGCGCATCAATCATAGCTTTTTGCTCTTTTTGACGCTTCATTTGAGGACGAATCATCAAGAAATACAGCACAACAAACATCAAAACAATCGGCAAAAAGCTCATTAAGCTGCCGCTACCGCCAGCTGCGCTTTGTGCGTAGGCATTAGATATAAACATGGACTGCTCCGCTATAGGTTTTCAAAGACCCGGCATTTTAGCACCGACAGCGCCCGGGCTTTAGCCTTAACGCAGCGAACAATGCGCTCTTTTAGACAACTTACACACCCTGACTACGCTCCTGCCTGAAACGCTGCTGAAAATCAGCAAAACTACCAGCTTCTATCGCTGCACGCATCTCGCGCATTAACTCTAGGTAGTAATGCAAGTTATGGATGGTATTCAATCTCGCGCCCAATATTTCTCCGGCGCGATGCAAATGATGCAAGTAAGCGCGTGAAAAATTTTGACAGGCATAACAAGTACAAGTCGCATCTAGTGGCATGTCTTCATCTTTATGACGCGCATTCTTGATTTTAAGATCGCCAAAGCGCGTAAATAACCAACCATTGCGTGCATTACGCGTAGGCATAACGCAATCAAACATATCGATACCATGCGCTACACCCTGCACCAGATCTTCTGGTGTGCCTACACCCATTAAATAATGCGGTTTATTTGCCGGCAATTTCGGACCTGTATGCGCCAAAATACGCTGCATATCTTCTTTGGGCTCACCAACTGATAAGCCGCCAATCGCAATGCCTTCAAAATTTATTTCTTCCAGACCCGCTAATGATTCATCACGCAATGCTTCATACATACCGCCCTGTACAATCGCAAATAAAGCATTCGAATTTTCTTCACGATGAAATTCATCTTGTGAGCGCTTGGCCCATCTGAGCGACATACGCATAGATAAACCTGCTTCTTCACGAGTCGCCGCACGGCCATCGATTTCATATGGCGTGCATTCATCAAACTGCATCACTATGTCTGAGTTCAACACTTTCTGAATTTGCATCGATATTTCTGGCGAAAGAAATAAGCGATCACCATTAATAGGCGAGGAAAATTTCACACCTTCTTCAGTAATTTTGCGCATTTCTCCTAATGAGAAAACTTGAAAGCCACCAGAGTCAGTCAATATAGGTTGATCCCAACCCATAAATTTATGTAGTCCACCAAATTTTTTAATGACATCTAAACCAGGACGCAACCATAGATGAAACGTATTGCCTAAAATAATTTGCGCTTGAATTTCTTTTAATTCGAGTGGCGACATGGCTTTGACTGAACCATAGGTACCAACCGGCATAAAGATAGGCGTCTCCACTACACCGTGATTCAACTCAAGCCGACCACGACGTGCAAGCCCATCTGTTTTTAACAGCGTAAATTTCATAATAAAACTTCTCTATCTAACAGCATGGCATCGCCATAGCTAAAAAATCGGTATTGCGCAGCGATAGCGTGTGCATAAGCATGGCGTATCCGTTCATAGCCAGCAAATGCTGAAACCAACATTAAGAGTGTAGATTTTGGCAAATGAAAATTCGTAATCAATCTATCCACTGTTTTGAATGTGTAGCCAGGTGTAATAAATAAATTTGTATCAGCTGATCCTGCTTGTAATGTGCCGGACTGCGAAGCAGATTCCAATGCGCGCAAACTCGTGGTGCCCACTGCAATCACACGACCACCTGCTGCTTGCGTAGCGCGCACTACTTTTACTGTTTCATCTGAAATGGAATACCACTCACTATGCATGTTGTGTTCCGCTAAATTTTCAGTGCGCACAGGTTGAAACGTACCCGCTCCCACATGCAAAGTAACGTAGGCAAATTGCACGCCCTGATTACGTAAAACATCCATCATAGACTGATCAAAATGTAATCCTGCAGTGGGCGCAGCTACTGCACCTGGTTCTTGCGCGAATACAGTTTGATAGCGTTCTGCATCCACTTCATTTGCAGCATGTTCTATGTAAGGCGGTAATGGCAAGGCGCCATAAGCTTCAATTAAATCAATCGCATTATCAGGAAATGTCAGTGTATAAAACTCACCTACGCGCTCACCAACGATGACCTCAAAGGCTTCTGCCAAGTTAATTCGTGTACCAACAGGTGGAGATTTAGAAGCACGACATTGCGCTAGCACTGTATGTATATCAAGTAAGCGTTCTACTAATACTTCAACTTTGCCACCGGTTTCTTTCACACCAAAGAAACGCGCTTTCAAAACCCGCGTGTTATTCAAGACCAGCAGATCACCTGCCTGCAATAAATTAGGCAAATCAGTGAAGCTGCGATCAATGCAAGCATCCCGATTCACTTGCAAGAGTCGGGATGCTGAACGCGAAGCCAGCGGCACTTGCGCTATCAGCGCAGGCGGCAATTCGAAATTAAAATCAGAAAGTGAGTACACAAGACTGGCAGACCTAGGCCAAAAGCCGGTATTCTACGCTGGCTTGCCGATAATGCTTCTCTATGCCTGTCACGAAAAAAAAATCCGCTCCGAATAAAAGTCTACGCACTGCAGACAAATTAGCCCGCCTCGGTTTATCCACCGATCTGGCGTTGACTCTGCATTTGCCCATGCGTTATGAAGATGAAACCACTTTAACGCCTTTGCACGAAGCGGTGCGCATGCAAGGTCACACGGTACAAATCGAAGCCGTTGTGAGTGCGTGTGATGTGCAATATCGTCCACGTCGACAATTAGTCGTCACCGTTCAAGATCAAGGAACTGAACTCACACTACGTTTTTTGAATTTTTACGGTAGCCAAGCAGTGCAAATGGCAGAAGGCAAACGATTGCGCATACGTGGTGAAATGCGACATGGTTTTTTTGGTAGTGAGATGGTGCATCCCGTTGTGAAGACCGTACAAGAAGGTGATGTCTTACCACAAGCACTCACACCGGTTTATCCAGCTGGCGAAGGATTGTCACAAACGCTATTACGTAAAGCGATTGCAAGTGCACTTACACGCTTTGATTTTAGCGACACGCTACCGGATGCATTGCGCAATACATTACAACTCATTCCGTTTGAATCAGCCATACGCTTATTACACAATCCGCCTGCTGATTGTGATGAATACGCATTGATGGAGCGCACCCATCCTGCATGGACGCGGGTGAAGTTTGATGAACTACTCGCGCAACAGCTCTCTATGAAACGTGCACAAGTGGCACGACGCCAGCAAGGTGCACCTTCACTCAGCATAGAAGGCTCATTGTGTCGCGCATTTAACGCTTCTTTACCGTTTGCTTTAACCGGTGCGCAACAACGCGTGTTAAATGAAATACGCAGCGATATTGCTGCATCATTTCCTATGCAACGCTTATTACAAGGCGATGTAGGAAGTGGTAAAACTATTGTTGCTGCACTCGCTGCTGTACAAGCGATTGATAATGGTTATCAAGCGGTACTCATGGCGCCAACTGAAATTTTAGCGGAACAGCATTTCAGAAAAATTGCTGCACTCTTAGAGCCACTCGGTATACAAGTTGTGTGGCTAACTGGTAGTCTCAAAAAACGTGAGAAAGAAGCAGCGCGTGCGCTCATAGAATCTGGTGAAGCACAACTCGTCATCGGTACCCATGCACTGATACAAGACGATGTTTTATTTGCTCGTCTAGGTTTAGTCATCGTCGATGAACAACATCGCTTTGGTGTAGCGCAGCGACTAACCTTGCGTAATAAAGGTGTGGATCAAATACCGCATCAATTAATGATGTCTGCCACACCCATACCCCGCACCTTAGCCATGACCTATTACGCAGACTTAGAAGTCTCCGTGATTGATGAACTGCCACCAGGTAGAACACCCATCATGACGAGATTGATTGATCAAGACCGGCGTGATGAAGTGATAGAACGCGTACATGCAGCAGCACTAGAAGGCAAACAAATTTATTGGGTCTGCCCACTGATAGAAGAATCAGAAGCCTTGCAATTACAAACTGCAACCGATTCTTATGCTGCGCTAACTGTTGCACTACCTGATCTACAGATAGGTTTAGTGCATGGTCGTCTAAAAACTGCAGAAAAGCAGCAAGTGATGGATGCATTTGCACGCGGTGAATTACATTTACTCGTGGCGACCACAGTGATTGAAGTCGGTGTGGATGTACCGAATGCTTCACTCATGGTGATTGAACATGCTGAACGCTTTGGACTCTCACAATTACATCAATTACGTGGCCGTGTTGGTCGAGGCTCTGCAGCCAGTGTTTGTTTATTACTGTATCAAGCACCACTGGGCATGATAGCCAAACAAAGATTAGCCATCATGCGTGAAACTACCGATGGTTTTGAAATCGCACGACGCGATTTAGAAATTCGTGGTCCTGGTGAGTTTTTAGGTGCCAGACAATCAGGCCAAGCTATGCTGCGATTTGCTAACTTGGAAACAGATCAATGGTTGGTAGAAAAAGCACGCGATCTTGCTGCTGAATTACTATTGCATCAAAAAGATATCGCAGAAGCCCATTTAGCCCGCTGGTTAGGTTCGCGCGAAGATTTTCTACGCGTATGATGGCGCACCTATGATGCTGCCTTCCCTCAGACTCACCGATTATGCGAAACTAACAGTATGACTCTCACAGAACTTAAATATATTGTTGCCGTCGCCCGCGAAAAACATTTTGGTCGTGCGGCTGAAGCGTGCTTTGTCGCTCAACCCACATTGTCGGTTGCGATAAAAAAATTAGAAGATGAACTCGGCGTACCTATCTTTGAACGTGGTGGCACTGAAGTATCTGTCACGCCCATAGGTGAGCAAATCATTGCCCAAGCTGAGCATGTACTGGAACAAACAGCGACCATAAAAAATATCGCGAAACAAAATAAAGACCCACTCGTTGGTCCTTTACGACTAGGCATTATCTATACGATTGCACCTTATCTATTACCGCAACTTGTACGCAGCATGATAGAAGAAGTGCCGCAAATGCCTTTAGTCTTACAAGAAAATTTTACAGTACGTTTAATTGAATTACTGCGCGCAGGTGAGTTAGATGCTGCCATCATGGCGCTCCCTTTCCCTGAACAAGGATTAATGGTGCAGCCTCTGTATGACGAACCGTTTGTAGTTGCTATGCCTAGACATCATCAATGGGCAGATAGAAGCGCAATTAGTAGTGCGGATTTAAAAACTGAAACTATGTTGTTATTAGGTGCAGGCCATTGCTTCCGTGATCAAGTGTTAGAAGTGTGCCCTGAAATGTCGCGCTTCTCAAATTCTGGTGCTGGCATTGCACGCACCTTTGAAGGCTCCTCATTAGAAACCATACGTCACATGGTGGCATCCGGCATAGGCATCACGGTTTTACCTAAAGCATCCACACCTAGCATCACAGATCCCGATAGTATGTTGCGCTACATACCGTTTGAACAACCCTTGCCTTCCCGTCGCGTCGTCATCGCATGGCGCAAAAGTTTTACACGTAGTGGTGCGATTGAAGCAGTGCGACAAGCCGTTCTTAAATGTAATCTACACGGTGTGACCATGTTGCCCAATGTTGCTCACACTACCAGCTAATCTTTAGCAAACTGATTACTGCACGCCATGAATCGATTTTTGCGATCAGCAATCTGGCATAGGCTTGCTCTCTATGCAAAATTAGTTAGGCTAGATAAACCCATAGGTAGTTTACTTTTACTCTGGCCTACTTTGTCAGCATTATGGTTAGCGAGTGCAGGTAAACCATCGCTGCAATTGATACTGATTTTTTCTTTGGGCACTGTGCTCATGCGCTCTGCAGGATGCGCTATCAATGACTATGCCGATCAAGAATTTGATAAGCATGTAAAACGCACTGCCGATAGACCTCTGACTAGTGGAAAAATTTCAGGGCGTGAAGCTTTAGTGATTGCTGCTTTCTTTGCACTTATCTCATTTGCACTCATATTGCCGCTGAATGCATTAACTCAACAACTCTCACTCGTTGCTGTTCTGATTGCAGCTAGTTATCCTTATTTCAAACGTTTCTTCGCTTTACCACAAGCCTATCTCGGCATTGCTTTTGGTTTTGGGATACCGATGGCATATGCTGCAGTACAAAACACTGTGCCTTACCAAGCATGGTTGTTATTACTGGCCAATATATTCTGGGCTCTTGCCTATGACACGGAATATGCGATGGTAGATCGTGATGATGATATAAAAATTGGCATACGCACTTCTGCTATCACCTTTGGTCGTTTTGATGTGATCGCTGTCATGTTTTGTTATGCAGCTAGTTTAAGTTTAATTACTTGGGTAGGTTGGCAAGCAGGCATGGGGGTGGGATTTTTTATCGGCATACTGATAGCGACAGGCATTGCGCTCTATCATTGGACACTAATACGTCACCGCGATCGTATGCAATGCTTTGCTGCTTTTCGACATAATAACTGGCTAGGTGCAGCAGTATTTCTTGGTTTTGTTTTGGGTTAATCAATCGCTTCTAGTGGCTTTGCCGCCTCTACACAACAGCACACTCTATTCCAACTGATTGTCTTGTTAGTCCGCTGAAGAGCGGCAGATAATTGCATGCGCTATGCCTACCTCATAGTCCACGCAATTATCTAATCCAAGACATCATGACGATTACCGAGCTACTAACTTTCTCCGTTAAACATCAAGCCTCTGATCTCCACCTATCAGCCGGCATTCCACCCATGATACGCGTACATGGCGAAGTAAAAAAAATCAACTTACCAGCCTTAGAACATGATGAAGTGCAAACGATGCTGTACTCAATTATGAGTGATGATTTAAAAAAAAATTATGCATCTCATTTAGAAGTGGATTTTTCATTTGAGATTCCTGATCTAGCACGTTTTCGTGTCAACGCTTTTCATCAACATCGTGGTGCAGCAGCCGTATTACGCACTATTCCCTCTAAAGTACTCACGCTACAAGATCTGAATGCACCTACTTTATTTGGTGACTTAGCCTTACGTCCACGTGGCTTAGTGTTAGTCACTGGTCCTACCGGATCAGGCAAATCCACCACACTCGCAGCGATGGTGAATCATGTAAATGAACATGAATATGCGCATATATTGACAGTTGAAGATCCCATAGAATTTTTACATCAATCAAAAAAGAGTTTAATTAATCAACGTGAGCTTGCTATTCACACGCATTCTTTTGCAGCCGCATTACGCTCAGCCTTACGTGAAGATCCTGATGTGATTTTAGTTGGCGAATTACGTGACTTAGAAACCATACGTCTAGCACTAACCGCAGCGGAGACAGGTCATTTAGTGTTTGGCACTTTACATACAGTCTCCGCAGCAAAAACTATCGATAGAATTATTGATGTGTTTCCTGGTGATGAAAAAGAAATGGTGCGCGCCATGCTGTCTGAATCATTGCAAGCTGTGATTTCACAAATTTTATTAAAGACTGCAGATGGTAAAGGACGCGTAGCAGCCCATGAAATCATGTTGGGCACACCTGCTATAAGAAATTTAATTCGGGAAGCAAAAGTAGCACAAATGTATTCTGCTATTCAAACCGGTACCGGCATGGGTATGCAAACAATGGATGCCTGCTTAATGGATTTGGTGAAAACCAATAAAATTAATATAAGTACAGCTCGCAGTGCAGCTAAAGTTCCAGAAAATTTTTTAGGCTAATTAATTCAGCGATTTAATTTTTTCCAAACTCCACACCTAATTCCTCACCTCGCTGTGAAGCAGTATGCAAAGCTTCAATGATAGATTGCGCTACTTTATTATTTTGCATTGAAGTTAGTGCTGCGTATGTCGTACCACCTTTAGATGTGACATTTTCTCGTAACTGCGCCAATGTTTGATCTGATTGAGCGGCTAACTCAGTCGCTCCTGCAAAGGTCGCTAATGCAAGTTGCTTACCCTGCTCAGCAGACAAACCCAATTCAACTGCCGCTGCTTGCATCGCTTCTAAAAAATAAAAAACATAAGCAGGACCACTACCTGAAACAGCCGTCACTGCATTGATTTGTTCTTCTTGTTCTATCCAGACCGTTTCACCCACTGCTTGCATAATGGCATTCGCAGTGAGTTTTTGTTCTGCAGTCACACCTGATAAAGCAACTAATCCTGTGATGCCTTTGCCTATCAACGCAGGTGTGTTGGGCATAGTGCGCACTATGGACTTATGTCCATGCAACCAGCGCGACAAATCTTCCGCACGTATACCGGCTGCAATCGATATCACTAATTGATTTTTAAAATGTGGAAGTAAATTTGTTACGACCTCATACATTTGTTGCGGCTTTACTGCAAGTACCCATACATCAGCTGTCGCTAGAACTGTATCGGGATGCAAAGATGTTGACACACCAAATTGCTGTTCTAATTTATTCAATACTTGTGAATTGATATCTACTACATGAATATTTTTTGCAGCTGTGACTTTATCGGCAATACCACCAATTAAAGCCTGCGCCATATTACCGCCACCGATAAAACATATTTTTACGTTATTTTGCATAATCTCTAACTCCAAAAATCGCTGTACCAATTCTGACTATGGTTGCACCTTCAGCTATCGCAGCATCCATATCAGCTGACATACCCATAGAAAGCGTATCTGTTGGTATGCCTACAGCTTGTAAATCATTCTGCATGAATCGTAGTTTTGCAAAAGCAGCACGTTGTTGATGCACATCTTCAGTCGGTTCAGGAATTGCCATCAATCCTCGCAAGCGGATATTTGGTAATAGAACTACGGCGCGAGCTAGCTCAAGCAATGCATCTGGCTCTAGCCCACTTTTTGTTGCTTCACCACTGACATTCACTTGTAAACAAATTTGCAAAGGCGGCATGTCTGCAGGTCTTTGCTCAGACAAACGCTGCGCAATCTTGAGTCGATCAACTGAATGCACCCAATCAAAATGCTCTGCAATCTGACGTGTCTTATTACTTTGTATCGGACCTATGAAATGCCATTCCAGTTGCAAATCAGGATTCAGCTCTCGCGTTGCTGAGATTTTATCGATCGCTTCTTGCACATAATTTTCACCAAAAGCACGTTGACCTGCTTGCGCTGCAGCCCAAACGGCCTGCACATCAAAGGTTTTTGATACAGCCAACAATATAATTGAAGCAGGATCGCGACCAGCCGCCTGCGCACTGTTGGCTATGCGATGTTGCACGAGTTGCAAATTTTCAGAAATAGACATGATGCCGCATTATCTCTCATGTCAGCCATTCAGCAGAAAGCTGCATCCACTGCTAACATTGTCGCCATTCACCCCACATAAAGGATTGCACCATGAGCTCAGTTTATGATTTCAACGCCAACACCCTATCAGGCACAGCGGCTTCACTGTCAGAGTATCGGGGTAAGGTTTTATTAATTGTGAATACAGCCAGTAATTGTGGCTTTACACCACAATACAAAGGGCTAGAAGCATTGCATGAACAATATAAAGATCAGGGTTTAGTTGTACTCGGCTTTCCTTGCAATCAATTTGGCGCACAAGAGCCAGGGTCCGCTGATGAAATTGGTGCCTTTTGTGAAAAAAATTATGGCGTCTCTTTTCAACTCTTTGAAAAAGTCGATGTGAATGGTGACAACGCCCATCCATTATTTGACTTCTTAAAGAAAAATGCCCCCGGTGTTTTGGGCACCGAGGGCATTAAATGGAACTTCACAAAATTCTTGGTAGGTAAAGATGGCAATGTTTATGACCGCTATGCCAGCACTACCGCACCTGAAAGCATGAAACAAGATATAGAAAAATTACTCAGTGCATAAAATCTTCATACAAAGCTAGATTGCGATCGTGAAGATTCATAAGAATTTGAATCTTCACTACTTTGCCCGTCTATGTTGCGATTATTAGATCTTGTATTTTGCTTATTGAGTGCATTTAATTTGTTTATTTCACGCCGAGTAGTTGGACTTTGCGCTAGAACTTCATCATTTTCTGATTCATCCTCACTATCTGCAAATTTGTTTTGCACTTCAACTACTGTATCGTTTTCAATATTTTTTTCAGAATCTGTTTCAGCTCCTACGGGGCCATAAAGAGGACGAATTAAAGATTGCAATAAAGGATGAAATAGCTGATAACGCAAAACAAATCCTGCAATTAACGGCAAGCCCACGCAAGCATATGCTGTATTGGCACCGGGATTAATCCCTGCAGTTGGCTCAAATAAAGAACCAGAGTGATTCAGTCCAATGGCACCCAATCTAGTAAAATTCATGGTTTCAACATTTGTAGAATTTGTATGCCCTGAACTTAATATTGCTGGAATAATAGAAGAAATATAAGCGCAGTTCGCAACTAAGGATAAAGGCACGGCAATTAATTTTGCACACATACTAGCTTGAGCAGGTACGCCTTCTAATAGGTTTGGTTTATCTTTATTTACCACCTCTCCCATGTAAGACTTGCCTGAATCAAGAACAGCATTTTTAATTCTATTAAAACGTGATTCATGTTGGCTATGCACTGCTCTTGCTTGCTTCCATTTTTTCTCAGCTTCTTTACTTTTGATTTTAAGTTCTTTGATTAACGCATTCAATGCTTCCAATCTGTCGTCTTCGCTATCATGCTCGGATTGTGTTTGCAAATTATCTTTTTCTATTTCAAGTACAGCTAACAATTTATTTAGATTAATCTGTTTTTCGCTCCATGGGTCACGCTGTGCGGCAGCCAAAGCAAGCTGTGCTCCTTTCATATCTATATTAAAATTTTGCAAAGATGATTTTTGTATTAACTTACGCAGATAATTTTGCGAAATACCAGTAAGACCACCAGCGATAGTACCGGCACTAGCATGCATAGCAAAATCAATACCCGCTGCAACCCAAGGTGAGAATGACTGTTTGATTATGGGAGAAAAAAAACCTGGGGCTATGTATGAAAGTGTGTACCAAAAAAAAGGCAGCTCATCGGTTATAAAAGCTCGAAGCTGAGCCGATCGAATCACTTGTTGAATATTTCCATATTTATTTTCTAGATCATTAATATCTTCAATCCTAATTTCACTTACACCTGATAGTAAACAGCCCATTAATTTTTCACGTCCAATACACTCATCAATAATTTTAAAGATGAATTCACGGCATTCATTGATACGCTCTGTCTGATTATTTTCTTCAGCCAAACGTAGTTCTTTAAGCGCTAAATTAAAATCCATATAAGCCTTACCATCTGGCGAGGCATGATGCGCTCCCTGTAAACGAATGGCGTTTGCTACGGGCTCAGAAAAAAGGGGATTTAATAAACCTGCAATCAGAAGTGAAGGCCAAACTCCATGTGATGAGCCAGTAGTAGTCGTTACAATGTTTGTAGCTAGCTTCCCCAGCATAAAAGATGTCCAATAAGCTGAAGCACCAGCTAAGCCCGTGGTTTTAATCTGTGCAAAATGACTATCATCCTTAGGGTTATTCTTGGCATCAACTATAAGCTGTCTTTTTTTGGCAATATGATCAAGTTCAGCCTCTGTTAATTCTGTGTATTGCTTTAAGTATTGATCGAAGTTATTTTTTAATAATTTCTGATCATCGTCAGATATATTTTTATCTTTACAATTTTGAATAAAATGCTGGTCCTTACTAAGAATTTTGAATAGTTCATCATTACTCAATAATGGTTTTGAATTAACTAAAGAATAAGAGTCTTGCTCTTCACTGACTCTAGATGACGATGCTGCCGATGCTACTATACTTGTATCGCTATCACTCGAAGATGAACTAGCGGCACTAACTATTTGCTCACTACTTTCATCTGACTTTATATTAAAGAGATATGTTTTACTTGCACGACCTGGATAATTTCTAGTCTCATTCATTTAATCTCTCCTCAAGCCAAAGAATACTGTTGATTTTTTTCTTGCTCATCAGTCCCGAGTAATTTATTTTGCAACCAAGTGCTACGCCATTCTTGTATTTGCATTACAAAGGATTTAATGACGCTAACCAAACCTTCTGCTGTGGTGTTTAAATTAATAGGCAATTTGACTCTAAACATTAAGCAGGATCGAATTTGGTCATAATCAAATAAAGCGTCTAAGCTACCGTCTAACATTCCCTGCATAGAAAAAATAGTTTCATAAATTTCAGGTTTGTATTCCTGCTCAATCTCACCTAAATCTAAAACAAGACGCACCATTTGATCGTTGGTGAAAGTAGATATTAGAAAAAAATCTACACCCTCAAACGATACATACTCCCCTCGTCCTAAAGCATTGTTATCTTCTAAATGAAGAGTACGACTAACATCACTACATAATCTTTCTAAATAAGCCTCGCTCACAATCATCTCCTATTATTAATTTAATCAATCAAGCATGCATTAAAAGTAAATGCGAGATTCAGTGTCAGCGCTATTTATTGAGGTTCCGAATAAGTAACTTCTGAAATCTTATGAGTATTGATTTAACAAAATGAAATTAATAACGTGGCATATAAGCCACAGATCTAATGATCTATCAGCTTGAGAAAAATTAATTTAGAAATTCAAATAGATTCTATTTTTTTACTTATATCTCCGTACACAATCATTAAAACTGCTATCACACAATTGTATTTTTCAAACTCCACTCACAGATCACGCTACTGACTGAGCAGTCATTGATGTTGTAGCTAAATTATCTTTCTCAAATACATTGCAATCCACACATATTGATTTGATCGAATCGAGTTTTTGATCAATGCAGTCGAACATAGATAAGAAGTGCGTTACTCAGCGTGCGCACTGATCAACAGAACTATCAAGTTAATAAATTAAGTCTATTGATCAGCTATCTGCAACAACAATAATGGAGACGCATCATGAATGAAGAGCAATTCAGTCAGCTTTGCAGGGACACAAGTTTTTTATTGGGGCAGGAAGATATTGATGGTTTAGGTAAGTATGGAAAAATTACTATTCAAAATTCAGCAGTGACTGTTTTTTTTGATGAGGAAATTGATAGCAGTGAAATCGTTATTTATATTGAGATTGTTTCACTGAACAATAAAAATCGTGAATCTATCTTAGCTATTTTAATGGGAATGAATCTTTTAAATAATGAGACTCTATTAGGACTATGTGCACTAGACCCCATACGGAATATTGCAATACTTAAAAAAAATATTCTTGCTATTGATGATTTAACTTCCGCTCATTTTGCAATGATATTGGTTGACTTAACAAGCTATGCAAATCAATTGCGCGCACAACTACCTGAGCTTATTTTAAATTGTGAAAGCGCCTTGCTATCCAAAGATCAACTTTTACAATCAGCTTAAAGGGAGCGTTAAATGGCAAAACCATCAGCAACCCCTAGTCGTTTATCTTTAAATGCTAGCCACTATCAATCGGAATCGTCCAGCATAGTCGAGGAGAGCAATGATTTTCAGAAAAGCGAGAAAAATAAAGTTAATACTGACCACCTTGCTACATTAGATAAACCTACTATCGCATCATTCATAGAAACATTAAAAAATTCTGGAGATACACATTCTTATCTGAGCAATCATTTAAAACAAACTGCCGAAGGCCTTCACGAGGCGTTCAACGAATTAGAAAAATTACAAGCTGAGCATGAAAACTATTTATCCACAAATTTCTCAGTAGATGGCAATAATGATGATGATTTTGATGGTCGCATTCAATTATCTGAAGATCGTATACAAGAACTTGTGGATTTTATTGAAGATGCTATTAGTAAGTTTTCAGACATAAACAACCTAACTGAGATACCACAATCTAATATTCATTTTTTTAATAATTCGATTAGCACTCTTAATCCTACCTATCCATCACCCGACATACGCCGTGCAGAATTTGATGACTCTATTGAAGTTTCTTATTCTAGCGACGAAGATGTTTCTGAGATTATAGAAGACAAGAAATTAGGTTCAAATTTTGCAAATTACATTAATGACCATGTTATTTCTGAAGAAACAAAACAACATCAAATTAAATTTGAAATGCACAATAAAGTGCATCAGGAAAATGCAAAAGCCAATATTATCGAAAAAACTTTTTACAATACATTAGCAGGGGCTGTTGGCTATCTTGCTGCATTTGGCATAGGTAATCTTGCTGCCAAACTGACTCCAGCAGTAGGTCCGTTCATGCTTCCAATTCTCGCGGCACCCTTACATACTTTGTTAGCAGGGCCGCTTTCAGGAATGATACGTTCTACAACTTGGGTTAACCCAGCTACCAAAGAGCAAATTATGCATCAGCGCGCTCGTGCACGCGCTCAAGGTGATATGCATAGAAAAGCTGTAGGACTGGAATCAAAAATTAAATTTACTTGGCATGGTGAATACTTAACTGCAGAAGAAATTATGAAGAAAGATCCTGATTTCAATAATTGGTATAGCAAAGTTATCACGGATGACAATCCCTTTTATAGCTTCCTTTGCACCTATCTTCTTCGAAATTTTATAATTGAAATACTACGTCCGCCTTTAGATCAACCAGATTTTTCTTCTATACCCACCGTACCCGATTATCATCCACAAGAATTTTTTTCTACACATACTGCATTAGGATTTGCTGCTGACTTAGGCTTACAAACTCTAGCTGGAACATTAGCTGGAGCAATGACTATGATTATTAATCAGGCTATACGAGCACATATTAAAGACTTTCATTCTTTTGAAGTTGTTACGAAAACAAGGGCGGTTTGGAATCTTGAAAGAATTTATCTCACATCATGCAAAGCTGATTTCGAGGCCGCAGTAGAAAATGAAGCTGATCTTGAATTAAAAAATTTACTTGAAAAAGAATGTCATAAAATATCACTGCAACTTGATAAAGCTGAAAAAAAATCATCTTTCTTAAGTTCATATTTATATGAAGTCAGTTTACTTTGGCAAGAAAAGAAACGAGGTATTGCCGGCGACCCCGATCAACCAGGAACACGACTTGATACAATTTTTGATATAACCGGAAAATTTATTTCACTCTTACCTGTCGCAATCACATCGCAATTAGTCAGTGCCTATGCTCCAATTCGTGCAACTAACCGCACTGCAGCGTGGTTTCAAATGTATGGTCGCGCACTTGCACCACCAATAGCGCTCATGGGATTTTTACTTCGTACAGAAATTAGTGGGTATTTACGCTTAGTTTATGGCGATGTAAAAGGAAGGGTTAGTGCAAACACACGCTCTACCGCGACAGAAATGCCTAGCGAGTTGTCGCCTAGGCAAAGCTCAACGCAAACTCCGATTATGGGTTACGCAGATAGTAGTGATTCAATTGTATAGCGCTTATATAAGCATAGAATAACTAGTCTATCTGCTGACTAGTTATTCATTATCTATTTGAATTGAATTTAAAAAAATTAATGCTTTAATGAAGCATCAATTAATTCTATCCAGTGTCTAACTTCAGTTTGGGTGCCTGATTGTAAATGCGTTAGGCACCCAATATTTGCAGAGACGATCATCTCTGGATTTGTCGCTTCAAGATTTTTTAATTTATTATCTCTGAGCTGCGTAGCTAAACTGGACTGCAACACAGAGTAGGTGCCTGCAGAACCACAGCATAAATGACTATCAGCACAAAGTTTGACATCGACTCCTACTGCTTTTAACACGCCTTCAATTTTTCCACGTATTTGTTGACCATGCTGCAATGTGCAAGGCGGATGATAAGCGACACGCTTATTAATCTTACCTATTTTATTGGCGAGCTCTTGCTCAAAGTCCGGCATGATTTCAGATAAATCTTTTGTTAGTTCTGAAATTTTCTGAGCACGCTTTGCATAGAACGTATCTTGCGCCAATAAATGTCCGTAATCTTTCACCATACTGCCGCAACCAGAGGCAGTCATCACTATCGCTTCTGCACCTGCTTCTAAATAAGGCCACCATGCATCAATATTGCGACGCATATCTTCTAAGCCGCCAGATTGATCATTTAAATGATGACGAATCGCGCCACAGCATCCTACTTTAGGGGCAACGATTAATTCCACACCCAGTGCATCTAACACGCGTGCTGTCGCAGCATTGATGTTCGGTGACATCGCCGGTTGCACACAACCATCGAGCAATAACATTTTGCGGCTATGCGTATTCTTAGGCCACACACCAGCTGACTGCGCAGCTGGTACTTTATTTTTTAAAGCGGAAGGTAATAGTGGACGTACTATTTGCCCTAGCTTCATTGCTGGATTAAACAACCACTTACGTGGCAAAAATTCTTTTAATGTTGTTCTAAGCACGCGCTCAGAAACTGGGCGTCGCACTTGTTTTTCAACCAAGTGACGGCCTATATCGACTAAGCGTCCATACTGCACACCGGAAGGACAAGTACTCTCGCAATTACGACAAGTGAGGCAACGATCTAAATGTAATTGCGTTTTACGAGTGACTTCTTTACCTTCTAATACTTGCTTCATTAAATAAATACGACCGCGTGGTCCATCTAACTCATCACCTAATAATTGATAAGTCGGACAAGTCGCGGTACAAAATCCGCAATGCACACATTTACGCAGAATGGCATCAGCCTCCTGCCCTTCTTGTGTGTGCTTAATGAAGTCGGCGAGATTAGTTTGCATAATCAGAAATTATTAAACATGCGACCAGGATTAAAAATACCGGCCGGATCAAACGCATTTTTAAGATTGCGATGTATACGTTCTACTGCAGGTTGCAATGGATGAAATACACCGACCGATTTATCGCCACCTTTAAATAAAGTAGCATGCCCACCGGCTTGTTCTGCTGCTGCACGAACTGCAGAGGCACTCGCCGATGTTTTTAACCAGCGCTGTGCACCACCCCATTCTATGCATTGCTCACCTTGAAGATTCAATACAGGCGCAACCGATGGTACAGATAAACGCCATAAACCATGCTCTTTATCCTGCATGACGCCATCGAAGAATGCGTGCTCTTGTTCACGCAGCCTATCCCAAAATTTTTCAGGCTCTGGTAATGCATCACCACCCATTTTTTTAATCGCAGCATCGACTGCGGCTTGTGCACCCGACAATCTAATCGCCAACAACCCGTTATGCCAACATGAAGCCGATAGTGGTAATGGCTGTCCACCCCACACATTGAGTTGATGCAGTGCTTGTTCCTGTGTCATCGCAAACTGAAGTGACTGTTGCGCAACGGGGCGCGGCAATACTTTGATGGATACTTCGAGTATTAAACCTAAGGTGCCCATTGAACCAGTGAGTAAACGTGAGACATCATAGCCAGCCACATTTTTCATCACTTGACCACCGAAGTGCAACACATCTGCTTTACCATCCATCAGCACAGCACCCAACACAAAATCTCTGACTGCACCCACAGCTTGACGACGCGGGCCGGATAAACCACTCGCGACGATACCGCCTATGGTGGCTAGTCCATCAAAGCGTGGTGGCTCAAACGCTAACATCTGATTTTTTTCTGAAAGTGCTTTACCAATTTCACGCAAACTGGTTCCTGCACGTGCAGTGATGACTAACTCGGTAGGATCATAAGCAATGATGCCGCTGTAAGCAGTGGTATCGAGCACTTCACCTTGTAAGCTTTGGCCATACCAATCTTTGGTGCCATTGCCTTTAATACGCAATGGAGATTTACTTGCTGTTGCAGTCGCAATGCGTTCTTTAAATGTTTGTAAAACGTTTTCCATAGGAGCTCTTGAAGTCAGAAACGCGGCAAATCAGAAAATTTCAATTCACCACGTTTGACATGCATCTTGCCGTACTCAGCACAACGTACCAGAGTAGGAATCGCTTTATCAGGGTTAAGCAAAAACGCTACATCGAAAGCGCGCTTGACTGCAAAAAATGCATCACGTTCTTGTTCAGAATATTGCACACACATGGAGTTAATTTTTTCTATGCCTACACCATGCTCACCTGTAATCGTGCCACCTACTTCAACACAGAGTTCAAGTATGGCTGCACCAAATTTTTCTGCACGATCAAATTCACCAGGCTGGTTGGCATCAAATAAAATCAAAGGATGCAAATTACCATCACCCGCATGGAACACATTCGCACAACGCAAGCTATAGGTTTTTTCCATCTCTGCGATGCCTAGCAAAACCTTAGCTAAATGTTTACGCGGGATAGTGCCATCCATGCAGTAGTAGTCTGGAGAGATACGACCCGCAGCAGGAAAAGCATTTTTACGACCCGACCAAAATTTCATGCGCTCTGCTTCATCTTTAGAAACAGCAATCGCAGTCGCACCTGATGCATTGAGTACTTCTGTCATGTGTTGAATTTCTTCTTCCACTTCTTCAGCAGTACCATCAGATTCACATAACAGTATCGCTTCTGCATCAATGTCGTAACCTGCTTTCACAAATGGCTCAACCATACGTGAACTAGTTTTATCCATCATCTCTAGTCCAGCAGGAATGATGCCCGCTGCAATGACATTGGCTACAGCATTGCCGCCTTTAACCACATCGTCAAAGGAAGCCATGATGACGCGAGCTTGTTGTGGCTTAGGTACTAACTTCACTGTGATTTCAGTGGCTACACCCAACATACCTTCGGAACCTATGAAGACTGCGAGCAAATCTAAACCTGATGCATCGAGTGCTTCATTTCCTAATTCAATAATATCGCCTTCAATTGTCACTGCTCTGACTCGTAATACATTGTGCACAGTGAGTCCGTATTTAAGACAATGTACACCGCCAGAATTTTCAGCAACATTACCGCCTATGCTGCATGCAATTTGTGAAGAAGGATCGGGAGCGTAATAAAGTCCATGTGCGTGTGCTGCCTCTGAAATCGCAAGATTACGCACACCAGGTTGAACTACAGCGGTACGTGCATGAGGATCGAGCGTCACAATTTTATTTAAACGTGCCGTAGATAACACTACACCATCGGCGATAGGCATTGCGCCACCAGATAAGCCTGTACCAGCACCACGTGGCACAACTTGTACAGATAAGCGCAGACAAATTTTTAAGATATCAACAATCTGTGCTTCATTTTCAGGCAATACCACCACCATTGGTAATTGGCGATACGCCGATAAACCATCACATTCATAAGGACGTGTATCTTCTTCGTTAAACAAGATGCTATGTGAAGGCAGCACAGCACGCAATGCGTTAACGACCTCATGTTGTCGGGAAAGTGTAAATGCTGCTTCAGTTTTTGCGTTCATAGACTGCACTCATTACACATAGCACGCCACTGCCAGATGCTTGACGTAACTTTTTATCAGGAGTGACAGTGTAACGAAAGCAGCTCACCGCGAGCATGAATTAAAGCGTGATTTAGCTGAAAAACTTGATAGCTAAGATGAATTTTTTTGCTTGAAACCTAACTATCACACTAAGTTGTTAAAACAACTCTGAAATTCATGTCATCTCTTCATGAAAAGCTTCTTGTATCCAATCTAAAAACAGTGCAACTTCGGGTCTGTCACGCACTTGTTTTTCGTAGACGACGTAATACGCATGCGGCGGTGTAGCCTGATGTAAGTCAAATAAACGCACAATCTCACCACGCTCAATCATGTCACGCGCAAAATGCTCACGCGTTAAACCTACGCCATGACCATATTTAATTAATTCAAGTAATAAACCTAAATCATCCACACGAATTCCTGTAGTCGGCTCAGGCCAATCTAAACCAACTGCCTCAAACCAAGGCTGCCAAGGCTCGAGAGCTGAACGGATTAAAGTCGCTTTTTCTAAATCAGCAGGTGTAGCAATATCCCCCACCTGTTTTAAATAATCTGGACTCGCTACTGCAAAGGTTGGCTCTGCAAATAACATATCGGATTGTAAATTTGGATATTTACCTGCTCCAAACCTTACCTCCACATCACTTTCTGCAGTCGATAAATCATACAGTGGCACTGAGAGATAAATTTCAACAGCCACATCAGGATGTCTTTGTGTGAATGTAGCCAAACGTGGCACTAACAGATAACGCGCAAAAGTAGGCGGCAATGTGACTTTCACACGTGGCTGTGCAGAAGCAGCACGGCGCGGCATAGGAAAGTCTGTGAGTGTGCGTAAAGCTTGTCGCACTACATCCAGATAACGACGTCCAAATTCAGATAGACCCACATTGCGGCCATCACGTAAAAATAAACGCTCACCTACGAACTCTTCGAGTAAGCGTATGCGATGTGAGAGTGCTGAAGGCGTAATACAAAGTTCTTCAGCTGCTAATGCAAAAGATCCGTGACGCGCTGCCGCTTCAAATGCCGACAATGCATGTACCGGTGGAATACGGGTTGCCATGTTTACCTTAATTGCTACTATTTAAATAATGAATCACCACCGGATAATTTTTCCCGGATTAAGAATATTGTGTGGATCTAATGCATGCTTAATGGCGCGCATGGTATCAATCGCACCTTCGCCATGCTCTTGTATTAAGAAATCCATTTTATGTAAGCCCACGCCATGTTCACCGGTGCAGGTGCCATCCATCGCGATTGCTCGCTCTACCATTCTTGCATTCACAGCTTCTGCACGTGCAATGTCTTCTGGATCATTAGGATCCACCATCATCTGCACATGAAAATTACCATCACCAACGTGACCAATAATGGAATGTGTTAACTGCTGTTGTTCACAGTCGGCTTTGGTTACTAATAAAATTTCTGCTAAATGTGAAATCGGCACACAACAATCAGTTGAGATTGCACGACAACCAGGACGCAATTGTAAAAGCGCGAAGTAAGCATTGTGTCGCGCTTGCCATAAACGAGATCTATCCTCTGGGCGCGTTGCCCATTCAAAGTCTATCGCACCATGTTCTTGTGCGATCTCTTGCACAATTTCTGCTTGTTCTTTCACACTATTCTCACTGCCATGAAATTCAAATAACAAGAGTGGTTTTTCTGGCAGCGTTAACTTGTCATGCTTGTTAATCGCCTTCACACCATTCTCATCTAAAAATTCCACACGCGCGACTGGCACACCCATTTGCATGGTCACAATCACGGTATTGACTGCGCTCGCAATATCATTGAATGAACACACTGCTGCAGAAATCGATTCAGGCTGCGGATAAAGCTTTAGCGTGACTTCCGTAATAATGCCCAGTGTGCCTTCACTACCGACAAATAAACGTGTGAGGTCATAACCGGCAGAAGATTTTTTTGCACGCGTGCCTGTTTTAATAATTTTGCCGTCTGCAGTGACGACGGTCAGGCCTAAAACATTTTCACGCATAGTGCCATAACGCACTGCATTCGTGCCTGAAGCACGCGTTGCAGCCATACCACCTAATGATGCATCGGCACCTGGATCAATCGGAAAAAATAATCCTGTGTCTTTGATCTCAACATTTAATTGTTTGCGCGTTACACCCGGTTGCACCGTCACCGTTAAATCTTGCGCATGCACAGCGATGACACGATTCATTTGCAATAAATCGATAGATAAGCCACCCGACAAAGCCAGTATGTGACCCTCTAAAGATGTACCTGTGCCATAAGGAATAACCGGCACTTTATATTCATTACACAGCGCCACAGCAGCAGCAACTTCTTCTGTCGAATGTGCAAACACCACTGCATCGGGCAGCATAGGATCGTAAGATGATTCATCGCGACCATGATGTTCACGCATCGCCTGTGAAGTAGATAAACGATCACCAAATAGCTCACGCAATGATGCTAAAAAAGCATCAGGCAATGGGCGTCGCAACTCCGTCAGTTGAGATGGATGATTCATGAATAATTCTCCTTAGGGGGTAGTATTTTACCCTCCACAGCCCAGATAATCTGTGCAGTGATTCAGGTTACAAGGATTAATCGAGCGAATTTCACTATTTTCCCGTATTCTCTGCCCGATCTAACTGTGAAGGTGAATAGGGAATGGCAACCAGACTGACAAAAATTGCGACGCGCACGGGAGACGATGGCACCACCGGACTAGGTGACGGAAGCCGCACCACCAAAGATGCCTTGCGCGTACAAGCCATGGGCGATGTGGATGAACTAAATTCACATTTAGGCTTACTGCTATGTGAAGATATGCCCGATGCTTTACGTGAAGAGTTAATCACGATTCAACATGATTTATTTGATTTAGGTGGCGAGATCTGTATCCCTGGATTTTCTTTGCTCACTGATGAGCATGTATTACGACTCGATAACTTACTGGCCAAATACAACAGCACCTTACCTGTACTAGCTGAATTTATTTTACCTGCAGGTTCACGCGCTGCATCGCAAGCGCATGTCTGTAGAACGGTTTGTCGTCGTGCTGAACGTGCCATCGTTGCTTTAGGCTTAGTAGAGATGCTGCATCCTCAACCACGACAATATGTGAATCGTTTATCTGATTTGCTGTTTGTGATTGCACGTGTTTTAAATCGTTTTGCTGGCGGCACTGATGTGATGTGGCAAAAAGGACGAGATCGCAGCGTAGAATAATTAAGTAAATAAATAAGTAAGCAAATATAAAAACGGCGCCAAAAATTTTTGGCGCCGTTTTGATTTCGCAATAAGAATTATTTTTCTAATTGCTGCAAACGTGCTTTAACTGAAGTAACAATACCCGCTGCATCTAATCCACATTGAGCAAGCAAACTCGGTACTTCACCATGATCAATAAACTTGTCAGGCAAACCTAATTGCAAGATAGGTTTAACAATACCTGCAGCAGCAAGCGCTTCTGCCACAGCAGAACCTGCTCCACCCATAATTGCACCCTCTTCTAGGGTCACAATTAAATCATGTGACTGCGCTAGCTGTTCAACTAAAGCTGTATCAAGGGGTTTTACAAAGCGCATATTCGCAACGCTAGCATGCAATTCTTCTGCTGCTTTTAATGCTGGCGCCACCATAGAACCAAAGGCAAGGATGGCTACTTTTTGACCTTGCTTGAGTAATACACCTTTACCGATTTCACATGCCTTGACATCTTTATCTACTTTCGCACCTATACCTGCACCACGTGGATAACGCACTGCAGCTAGTCCTGGATATTGATATGCAGTGGTCAACATCTGTCTACATTCATTTTCATCGCTAGGTGCCATCACTACCATATTCGGAATGCAACGCAAGTAAGCCATATCATAGTTGCCTGCATGCGTTGCGCCATCAGCACCCACTAAGCCTGCCCGATCTAATGCAAAGGTCACATCTAAATTTTGTAAGGCGACGTCATGAATTAATTGATCATAGGCGCGCTGTAAAAATGTGGAATAAATTGCTACAACAGGCTTTAAACCTTCACAAGCCAAACCTGCTGCAAAAGTCACTGCATGTTGTTCAGCGATGCCGACATCGTAATAACGATTAGGGAAATATTTTTCAAATCGCACCATGCCTGAACCTTCAC
Source organism: Bordetella parapertussis (assembly GCA_945883145.1). Classification (GTDB taxonomy): domain Bacteria; phylum Pseudomonadota; class Gammaproteobacteria; order Burkholderiales; family Burkholderiaceae_D; genus Pernthalerella. Next base: position 42,788 of record CAMCXB010000013.1, read on the forward strand.
GCATAGCAGGTGTAATACCGACTAATTTGCCGTCTTCTAAAGCGGTGTCACATAACCACTCACCAAAGATTTGCGTATACGTAGTTTTACTCGCTGCAGGCTTGATACCCTCGCTAGGATCAAATTTGCCTGGACCGTGATAAAGAATAGGATCCGCTTCCGCTAATTTATATCCTTGTCCTTTTTTCGTGACCACATGTAAAAATTGTGGGCCACTTAAATTTTTAAGATTTTGTAATGTAGGTATTAATGATTCAAGATCATGACCATCAATGGGACCTATGTAATTCAATCCAAATTCTTCAAACAAGGTAGCAGGCACTAACATACCTTTAGCATGCTCTTCAAAACGCTTAGCAAATTCACGCATAGAAGGTGGCAGCATGGATTTACCCATGTGCTTAGCTGCTGCATAAAACTTACCTGACATCAGACGTGCAAGATAACGATTCAATGCACCAACCGGTGGTGAGATCGACATATCGTTATCGTTCAATACAACTAATAAATTAATGTCTTCGTAGATGCCGGCATTATTTAATGCTTCAAACACCATACCAGCTGTCATCGCACCATCACCAATAATGGCAACTGAGTGACGCTTCTCACCTTTAGTGCGCGCTGCCAAAGCCATACCTAATGCAGCTGATATCGAGGTAGAAGAATGTGCAGTACCAAAGGTATCGTAGGGACTTTCAGAACGACGTGGAAAACCAGATAAGCCATCTTGCTGTCGCAAGGTGGACATACGTTCACGTCTACCTGTCAGAATTTTATGCGGATAAGTTTGATGACCCACATCCCAAACCAATCTGTCTTCAGGTGTATTGAACACATAATGCAAAGCAACCGTGAGTTCAACCGTACCTAAGTTAGAAGAAAGATGACCACCTGTTTGCGAAACAGATTCAAGTAAATAATTACGTAACTCATCCGCTACTGCAGGCAGTTCTGCTCGCGTTAATTTACGCAAATCTGCGGGTTCGTTTATTTTTTTTAAATATGTCATTATTTGTCTCAAGCCTTGCGTTGTACGATGAGGTCCGCAAGTTCACGTAATCGCGTTGCTCCATCACCAAATGGAAGTAGTGCAACATGGGCATCCTGCCGTAATTTTTCTGCCAGAGCAAGTGAGGCATCCAAACCCAACAAGGACACATAGGTAGGCTTATTATGCGCCGCATCTTTACCCGCTGTCTTTCCTAGGGTTGCCGAGTCTGCGGTTGCATCTAAAATATCATCCACCACTTGAAAAGCTAGTCCTATCGCTTGCGAGTAAGCATGTAAGGCGAGTGACTCCGCCGCCAACAGCGTTTTACCCGCCCAAGCACCTAACATCACTGACGCCTCTAACAAGGCACCC
>CAMCXB010000014.1 GCA_945883145.1 Bordetella parapertussis
TCAGGATCAGCTTTGATATCCATTGATGCAACAACGCACTGTTCTCCAAACTCAGTTGCCAATGCATCTACCAATAGATCTGATCCATAGAGCGGAGTATTGACCACCACCTTGTCTGCGCCGGAACGAAGTAGCGCTTTCGCTTGGTCAATTGATCGAATACCACCCCCTGCTGCAATCGGAACAAAACAACCCTCAGCTAGCTGTTTAAGTGCATCGCAAAAATTCTCTGTGTTACGCGAATCTCGCGTCACGTCAAGAACGATAAGTTCATCAATAGAAAAAGAAATACGTGAAAAATCATAATTGGTTTTTAGCCATTTAAGATCTCCGACCTTTTGCAAGCGAAAGTTTCGGCTCAACATGAGTTGCCCTTGGTTATAGAGCAATGTAAAGATCAATCTTTTCTTAAGCATGATAACTATTGCGTAACAAAATTTCTAAGTAGAAGCAATCCATTGGACTGGCTCTTTTCAGGGTGGAACTGAGTCGCAAAGACATTATCTTGTTCGTAGGCCGCCATGAAATCGGAGCCGTAGCTGCATGTTGATGTAAGACCTGGCAATCCGTTTGCCAACATTCGGTAGGAATGCACAAAGTAGAAATCGGCAGACCTAGGTAAACCAGAAAATAAACGAGCGTCGGTGGAGCTATGTACCTGATTGAAACCAATATGTGGGATTTTAGCCCCAGAGACCTCTTCAGATGAAAAACGGTCAACCGTTGCAGGTATCAGACCAAGCCCGGTAGACTCACCGTCTTCTGATCCGCGAGTACCAAGTAACTGCATCCCGAGACAAATACCAAGAATTTTTCTTCCATTAGTATTTACCGCTTCAAGGATTGCCTGATCGAGGCCCTTATCGCTCAGTGTACGTATGGCTTTTGCGAATGATCCGACGCCAGGCAAGAGCAGTGATTCGGCTTTTAAAATAACTTCAGGTTGGTCGCTAACTATTGGGTCACAACCTAGATATCTAAGGGCGCTGATTACTGACCAAATGTTTCCCATTCCGTAGTCGACGACGGTAATTTGAGGAACCTTCATCATGCAACAACAAAATTTTGCTTCCAGCGACCATCAATCTTGTCAAATAAATTACGATTGGCATATCGATCAAGAACTTGATCAAACTCGGCCATGGTCATTCGATAATAATCAAGATATAACTCAATGAAATCCTCCGGATAGTGCCCGTCATAAAGACGCACGAGATTTACTGCCTGAGACCGATCCATTGCGCCTCGGCGAACCTCAATACAAGCGTCTTGGTTTGCCCTACCAAAACCAAATTTTAGATACATCAAATAAGTGTGTAACGCATACAGAGCTTGATCGTTTTGCGAAAAATTTGTAAACGTTCCTGCATTAGAGCCGTCTGCCTCCTCAAGACCGCAATGCTCTTTGGCTACAAGATAGTTTCGATAAGGATCCCAGTTTTCATAGTACGACCAGTGAGTAAGGTCAATCGGATGAGTATTCAGGTCGGAACTCTCTGGAAATCTGAAAAATTGAAGATCGCTCTCACTTAACCCAGACTGATCAAGCACTGTCTCGTAACCACCTTCTAAGTAAATCTTTTTTTGGTAATTAGCATCATAGATTGGATTCTTGGCTGTTTCAGTAGACCCACCATATTCAACTTCTCCGTCTTCACCATAAAAGACTAAACCGATTCCAAAGCCTACAGCAACTTGTACCACTGCTGTATGTATGGCTATCAGCCAACCATAGTAAGGAAACCCCATTTCTATAAAACCAGTCTTATTCAAACTACGCATTGCCTCAAAAGAGGGATTGACTGAAATATGGTTATAACCACTCTTAACAAATGAGCGTAGATTTTTTTCTCCTAAATCAAGTGGTAAGGCAGGAGTAACGGTTACAGCTAGGGGATTCATTCCATATTTATGCTTCAAATTATATGCAACATATGATCCGTCTTTCCCGCCACTAACAGGCACCAAGCAATCAAATCGTCCACTACCACTTCGATGTTTATTCAATAGTAATTGCAACTCTTTATGCCTAGTTTCCCAATCTAATTCTTTTTTTTTCTCGGTCCAACAACATGCATTGCAATAACCACGTTCATCAAAGCTAATCCTTGGACGGGTCGACATAGCAAGGCAATTCGAACACCAACTTAGACTCTTAGGAATTTTTGACATATTTTTTCTCCAATTCAATTTGTTCTATGTCTTGTTAGCTAATGCCAAATCATCTGGTCTACCAACGTCAAGCCATGGCTCATGCATTGGAAAAGCAACAGTGCGGTTACCCTCGGCCTGTAGGTTCTCAAATAAACTAGGCATATCTAAGGGACTATCTGGTTCGATATGTGTTATAGCTTTTGGGCTCAAGGCGTAAATACCAGCATTAATATGTGTTCGATTGATAGGTTTTTCCTCAAATCCAACTATATCTACACCATTCGTTTGAACCACTCCAAAAGGATGTTGCCATTCATAGAGACGAACTGCCATAGTGGCCACTGCATCGTGACGGACGTGAAAATCTAGAACCTCTCCGTAATTTATATCTGAGAGAACATCACCATTGGTCACAATTATTGGTTGAGTAGGCTTCTTTTCAAGTAACGCAAGTGCTCCAGCCGTACCCAAAGGCGAAGACTCGCGAATATAATCAATATTGACTTGTAAGTTTGAACCGTCACCAAAATAATCTTCAATGACATTACCAAGATAATTCACTGCTAATATGAAATTTTGAAAACCTTCAGAGCGTGCACGTTCAATAATATGCTCAAGCATAGGTTTACCGGCAACGTGTAGCATAGGTTTTGGACAATTTTCAGTATACGGTCGCAGACGTTTACCTAGCCCACCTGCCATTATTACCATTAGATTCGAACGAATCTTGCTTGGCGCTGCTTCATCCCACAAGTGAAGTCCAACGATTCGATGTTGAGAGTCTACTACAGGAAGCTGCCTTAATTTGTTAGCACGCATAAGGTGCTCAACCATAATTCGATCCATTTCTGGAGGTACAACTAAGGCATTGGTACGCATTATTGATTTTAATGGAGATTCGATTTGCCCTCCTCTCAGTAGCCCTCGACGAATGTCTCCATCAGTTACTGTTCCAATCAGTTTCGCTGTTTCATCGACCACAAGCACAATTTGCAAACCGCTCTTGTTCAAATTTACAATGCAGTCTTTGATAAGGCTATCTGGAGACAAAATGGTACTTCGCCACCTTCCCTCTGAAAGACTCATATTCCTTCCTCTACTGATTGGTATGGAAGGTCAAAAAAAGATTTTTTAACTAACTTATCTAATTTTAGATGTCTTATTTGATTAACGATTCGCTTACTTGCCCCGCCATCTCCGTATGGATTGATTACATTGAATAGACTTGACTTGTATTCAGATGAAAATAATTTATCTAATGCGGTCTTGATACTGATTCGCTCTGATTCGCAATTAATCACACTTACAGCTTGTTCACGCCCGCCTTGACGGCTTCCAATATTAATTGTGCCAATCTGAAAAGTAGGCGCCTCTAGAAGACCACTTGAAGAATTTCCAACTACGCCATCAACTATGGCCATACACGAAAGATAACGCTGCTGACCAAGGGATATATAAGCCCTAGCATTATTATGTGAATCAACAAATTTCTGGACTTGACTCATTAAATTTCTACCCCCTGAGTCTGCGTTAGATAATGTGAAAATCAAACCAACATCATTAATCTGGTCAAGTGCAGCTAACAATTCTTCCATTTGCGACGAAGGAGAAACATCATCATTTGTTGGAGGATGAAATGTCACAAGCAAATTTCGTTCAAAGAAATTGAAGCCTAGTGAAGCCTCCAACTCTTCTCGAGAAAGGAGTGACTGTCGACAAATAGAATCTACCCCCAGGCCTCCAACGCAAATCACATTGCTTGGATCCTCCCCAAGCTGGATCACTCTTCGTCTATACGATTCAGTTGCAACAAAATGAATATGGGACATTTTAGTAATAGCATGACGAATTGCATCATCAACAGCCCCCTCAGTTAGCTCTCCTCCATGAAGGTGGGCAATAGGAATTCGTGCAAACAAAGCAGCACTAACTGCTGCAAGTATTTCAAAACGATCGCCAAGAACAATAATCAAATCAGGAGACAAATCCACAAATACATCTGCAAATCCGATTAACCCTAAACCCATCGACTTAGTGACACCTACAGGCGTGTCAGAGCTAACCAGCATTTCTACTTTACAATCTATTTTGAAGCCGTCCTGTTCAATTTCTCGATATGTCAATCCAAACTCATGAGATAAATGCATTCCTGTTACAACAACTTGCAGTACCGTTTCCGGATCATTCACAATGTCATGCATTAGCCACTTTAGTAAACCGTATTCAGCCCTCGAACCAGTGATTACACAGATTTTTCTATTCACAATTCTATAATCTCATCTGCATTAAAACTACGTTCAGAAATGCGTCCTATAAGTTCATCAATTCTCATAGGCGAAATTCCCGTGCCGGGACGTTTAATAGTTATGTTCTCAAGCGTAAATTTTTCTCCTTTTTGGATATCTCTTGCAGCAACTAATGATTTTCGAGCCACCGCAATGTTCTTTATCTCGCTTAAAGTAGGTCGCTTAACACCATCACCCATTGCAGTTTCAACATTACGAATTGAACTAATCATCCTTGCAAGTTCATCTGGCTCAATACTTGCCCGATGATCCGGACCTGACATAGTACGGTCAAGTGTAAAATGCTTCTCGATAACGCATGCTCCCAATGCAACAGCTGCAATCGCAATTTCAACTCCTTCAGTATGATCTGAAAATCCTACATTTACGCCAAACGCTTGGGATATAGATTGCATTGCTCTAAGATTCACCTCATTCATTGGTGCTGGATATTCCGTATTGCAATGTAGTACGATGATTTGATTTCGTGGAGTCCCCGCTTTCTCAAGAATATCTAAAGCAGCTTCGATGTCAGCCATGTTCGACATGCCTGTTGATAAAATCACTTGTTTACCAAAGCTACCTACACGGCGCAAATAAGGTAGGTTTGTAATTTCACCAGAAGGTATTTTGATTCTCTCCATACCCAAACTCATTAGGTAATCTAGACTTTGGAGGTCAAATGCAGTAGAAAAAAACTCAATATTTCTCTTGGAAGCGTAAGTTATAAGCTCTTCATGCATTTTTTCTGTTAGCTCCAATCGTTTTAGCATTAAATACTGCGATTCATTAGAACCAGTATTTATTGTTTGATAGTCAGCTTTTAATGCTGAACCAGTTACAAGACTATCAGCAGTAAATGACTGAAACTTAACTATATCTGCACCAGATTCAGAAGCTGCATCAATAAGTGCCCGAGCAATATTCATATCACCATTATGATTTACTCCGGCCTCTGCAATTATTAACGTTCTCAAACCTTACCTTTTAACGATTTTTTAAATGTTATATCGACCAGCTTTATAACCATTGAGATTTTGTTTATTTAAAAACCATTCTATAGTTTCCCCCAATCCTTTGCGAAAGCCTTCTTTCCCAGCATAGGTTGGTCGCCAGTTAAATAATTCAAATGCTTTTTGATTGTCAGCCCAGAGCCTTTGAACCTCACTTTTTTCGGGGCGCATTCGAACTTCATCAGTAACTACCTTCACTTCTACACCCATCAATTCAGCGATTAAATTTAATGTATCTCCGATAGAAATTTCAAAATTTGAACCAAAATTTACAACCTCTCCTATACCTTTTTCACTTTCAAGTGCACATATAAACGCATTAACTGTATCAGCAACAAAATTAAAATCTCTAGTTGGATTAATTGCGCCAAGCTTTAGCTCATGCTGACCACTTGCAATCTGAGTGATGATCGCAGGTATAACAGCTCTTGCTGATTGACGTGGCCCGTAAGTATTAAAAGGCCTAGCAATAACTACGGGTAGTCCGAAAGAAGCAAAAAAGGAATATGCGAGCTGATCGGCAGCTATCTTTGATGCAGAATATGGTGACTGTCCCTGTAGTGGGTGTTCTTCAGTAATAGGAACGAATCGCGCCGAACCATAAACCTCACTAGTTGAGGTTTGGATAACTCGTGAAACATTAAGATCTTTGGCTGCCTGTAATATATTTAATGTACCTTTAATGTTTGTATCAACATAAGTGTCTGGTGAATGATAAGAATACGGAATTGCAATTAGTGCAGCCAAATGTAACACCGCATCACACCCGTTCATTGCAACTCGCACTCCATAGGGGTCACGAATATCACCTGCAAAAACATCTATCGATGACTTGATATCTTCGGGCGCCTGATCTAGCCACCCCCAAGATCCAAATGAGTTATATAGAACAAAAGGTCTTACATCATAACCCTGACGAACAAGCTGTTCTGTTAAATGAGAGCCAATAAAACCATCTGCTCCAGTAACTAATATTTTCTTCATCTTAGAGTGTTTCTAATACATCAATACGATTATTACCGACTTACTAATGTAAGCTGGTTGTGAGAATTTTTTATTCATAGAAAATAGAGTTTTTTTTGAAATTTATTGACTCTAATAAAACTCACTATTTCCATATAGGAGTACACGTGCTTGGGAAAAATAATCAGGTAAATCACCCCTTTTTCTGCTATGGAAAAATAATTGGCTGCACCACTACTCAACGGTCCAATAAGGATCAAACTTGCGAGTGATAACATTGTCACTGCTAACAACAATTCACCTAAAGCTATAGGTTCGAGCAACTCTGTCAGAAACCTCACTCCGAGAATTGTTACTACAACAGCTAATACCTGTCCAATAACAATCCAATTCACCTTCAAAGATAGACGAGGAATACGTACCCAGTCAGTTATCGCATCACTCATGAGCGAAGAAGATGCTGCACGTCACCCACTTTTTAAAACTGTTGGCTAATTGAGAAACATGTCCTTTTCTATTCATTCTAAACACAGCGATCGTACTCGCAAGGGTATAACCGTCAGATATTTCAAGCAAGATCCCTGAAATAATTAATTGTATTCCTCAAGCCTTCTTCCAACTGCACTAAGGGTTGACAATTAGCCAAACGCTCTTGAGCCAGCTTAATATCGGGTTTTCGCTGAAGAGGATCATCAGAAGGTAAAGGTTTAAAAATCATCCTTGAATTTGAACCAGTAAGTCTTATCACCAACTCGGCTAGTTGAATAATAGTAAATTCAGTTGGATTTCCTAAATTAATAGGACCAGGGAATCCAGGATCACCGTTGACCTCTCGAGGAATATCCATAAACCGAATAAACCCTTCAATCAAATCGTCGACATAACAAAAACTTCTTGTTTGTAATCCTTCGCCATAAATAGTAATGTCCTCACCGCGTAATGCCTGAACAATGAAGTTGCTTACCACACGACCATCATTGGGATGCATCCTTGACCCATAGGTGTTGAATATGCGTGCAACTCGAATATCCAAGCCGAGCTGCCTGTGATAATCAAAAAACAATGTTTCCGCACAGCGCTTACCTTCATCGTAACAACTGCGAACACCAATGGGATTTACATTTCCCCAATATGACTCTTCTTGCGGGTGAATCAAAGGATCCCCGTAAACCTCACTGGTACTTGCTTGAAAAATCCGTGCGTTTAATCTCTTTGCCAAACCCAGCATATTAATTGCACCTTGCACACTGGTCTTGATGGTTTGTACTGGGTCATGTTGATAATGAATGGGGCTTGCGGGACATGCCAAGTTGTAAATTTGGTCCACCTCAACATACAATGGGAATGTGACATCGTGCCGAATGAATTCAAATCGGGGATGACTTTGAAGGTGTTCTATGTTGCTCTTAGTACCCGTAAATAGATTATCCACGCAGATAATTACATCTCCTCGATCAAGAAGTCTGTCAATGAGATGTGATCCAAGAAAACCCGCACCACCTGTTACTAAGATACGATTACGTGAGTTGTAATTTCTCCTCAACTAGTCGTTTCCAAAAAAGTTACTCTTATAAATTTTACGATAAACATTGGAAATCTTACTATTCACTCGCTTTGTTATGACCGCATCAATGCTTCAAGATAATGAGAAGAAATTTCACGTCTGCTAAATAAAACAGGCAAGTCCGCTATTTCCCAATATCGCCCTTACCTTCATCATTCCCGATAGTCCATCACCTGGTATCCGTGCTTCTTCACTAACTCATCTCTCTCTGCTGCCGTTAAGTCGGCTCTCACCATCTCAGTTACTAACTGCTCAAAACTTATCTTCGGTGTCCAGCCCAATTTCTGTTTGGCCTTCGTTGCATCACCAAGTAAGGTTTCTACTTCGGTAGGTCTAAAGTATCTTGGGTCAACGGCGACGATACATTTTCCATTCGCGTCAAAGCCTTTTTCATCTACGCCCTCACCCTTCCAGCTTATCGCGATACCTAATTCTTTAGCAGCAGCATCCACAAAGTCACGCACGCTGTACTGCACTCCGGTTGCAATCACAAAGTCTTCAGGCTTTTCTTGTTGCAGCATTAGCCACTGCATCTCGACATAATCTTTAGCATGTCCCCAGTCACGCTTGGCGTCCATGTTGCCTAAGTAAAGGCACTCTTGCAGTCCCAATTTAATTCTCGCTAAAGCGCGAGTGATTTTGCGGGTGACGAATGTTTCTCCACGAATCGGGGACTCATGATTAAACAAGATGCCGTTGCAGGCATACATGCCATACGCTTCACGGTAGTTCACCACAATCCAATAGCCATACATCTTCGCAACCGCATAAGGGCTGCGTGGATAAAAGGGGGTGGTTTCTTTCTGTGGGATTTCTTGTACCAAGCCATACAGCTCAGAAGTACTCGCCTGATAGAACTTGGTTTTTTTCTCTAAACCTAAAATACGTATTGCTTCAAGTAACCGCAACACACCCAAGCCATCTGAGTTAGCAGTGTATTCAGGTTCTTCAAAGCTGACTGCCACATGGCTTTGTGCAGCTAAGTTATAGATTTCATCAGGCTGTGTTTGCTGAATAATGCGTATCAAACTCGATGAGTCTGTCATGTCACCATGATGCAAGAAGAAGCGCACATCCTTGTCATGACGATCGCGATAGAGATGATCGATACGATCAGTGTTAAATAAGCTCGTTCTGCGCTTTAAGCCATGAACGATGTAGCCTTTGTTAAGCAAGAACTCAGCAAGGTAAGCACCGTCTTGACCGGTGACGCCTGTAATCAATGCAACTTTTTGTTTGGAGGTCATAGTTTGTTCACTCGTATTAAATTGTGTTTATTGTTTACTTCTATTTTTAGTTACTGATTGAAGTTAAGATTTTTTAAGTTTCAAATCTTGAATTGCAAATTCTTTTTAAATATTCGTTTTAATATTTTCGTTTTAATTCTTTTCAGTCACGTCGTGATTCAGCATGTAAGAAATCTTCATAGGCAAGCTTTAATCCATGCGCTAAATCTGTTTTTGCTTTCCATCCCAATGCATTTAAGCGCGCGCTATCCATTAATTTTCTTGGTGCGCCATCGGGCTTAGTTGCATCCAACACTAACTTACCTTCATAGCCCACAGTCTTAGCAACTAACTCTGCGGTCTCGCGTATGCATACATCGTCACCATAGCCCACGTTGATGTGAGAGAGCATAGGCTCGGTGTTTTTATCGTAAATGGTTTTATCTAACTCCATCACGTACACCGATGCTGCTGCCATATCATCCACATACAAAAATTCACGCTTGGGTTTACCACTACCCCACACCATGACCTCTGGCAGTTTATTTATTTTTGCTTCATGAAAGCGACGAATTAATGCGGGAATGACGTGGGAGTTTTCTAGGTGATAGTTGTCGCCTGGCCCATATAGATTAGTTGGCATCACACTACGATAATCCACACCATGGCTCAAGCCATACTGGCGGTTATAACTCTCACAGAGCTTAATGCCAGCAATTTTTGCAATGGCATAAGGCTCGTTCGTAGGCTCTAAGGTTCCTGTTAACAGAGCATGCTCATTCATAGGCTGCGCTGCTAATTTAGGATAGATACAGCTAGACCCTAAAAACAATAATTTTTTAACGCCATTCCTAAACGCAGCATCAATCACGTTCGCTTCGCTCATTAAATTCTCATAAATGAATTCAGCAGGATACGTGTTGTTTGCATGAATGCCGCCCACCTTGGCAGCAGCGAGATACACCTGATCAGGTTTTTCTTTTGCAAAAAAATCTCTTACTGCTGATTGATCGACTAAATCCAACTCAGCATGCGTACGTGTGATGATGTGTTCAGCTTGATGTCCGTGTGCTAGTAGGTGACGCACAATGGCAGAACCCACCATACCGCGGTGCCCTGCCACATAAATTTTTGGTTGTGTGCTCATAAAAATTAAGTGGCTCTGCCGTAGGTATCTTCAAAACGTACGATGTCGTCTTCACCAAGATAACTACCTGATTGAATTTCAATGATTTCCAAATCCACCATGCCGGGATTTTTTAATCGATGCGTTTCACCTATAGGAATGTAGGTCGATTGATTTTCACTTAAGAGAAAAGTTTTGCTGCCACAAGTCACTTCTGCAGTGCCTTTCACAACTATCCAGTGCTCGGCTCTGTGATGATGCATTTGCAAACTGAGTGACGCACCAGGTTTCACGCCTATGCGTTTTACTTGGAAGCGGTCCCCCATATCAATGCTGTCATACCAACCCCAAGGGCGCGCCACTTTTCTGTGCATGACAGCTTGTGTGTGTTTGGTTGCTTCAAGCTTAGCAACCACATCTTTTACTTCTTCTGCATTATTGCGGTGCGCAACGAGTAATGCATCTGGTGTATCAATGATGAGTAATTCATCCGTACCTAATGCAACAACCGGCCTATAAGGAGCATGAATAAACGTGTTCTTAGCATGATGCGTAATGCCCTGTCCTTCAATGCGATTGCCTTCACCGTCAGCAGGTGACAAATCGGCTACTGCATTCCAGCTTCCTACATCACTCCACATGCCATTGAATGAAACCACTGCGACATTATCAAAATGTTCCATCACAGCGTAATCAATGCTTTGCGAACGGCAGCTTGCAAAAAGCTTTGCATCAGGACGCGTAAAGTGATGGCCACTCGGTGATGTATCGTTTGCCGACCTTGTCATCGCATCACGACAGGTTTGCATAATGTCTGGCGCATGTTTAGTGAGTGCAGCAATTAAGACAGAGGCTTTGCAGAGAAAAATGCCTGCATTCCACAGCACACCACCTTCTAGTAATAGCTTGGTGGCTTTGTCTGCATCAGGCTTTTCTATAAAACGTTCAACGCTGTTGCTGCCATCTGCTCTGGCTTTGCCTTGTTTGATATATCCATAAGCAGTGCTTGGAAAACTAGGCATCACACCAAAGGTCACAATCGCACCAGCCTCTGCAGCTGCCACACCTTGCTGTATGGTTTTTATAAACGCAGCGTTATCAGGAATATGATGATCTGCTGGACAAAAGAGTAAGAGATCATCTTTAGCATCTACTTTTGTTAAAGCAGCAATCGCCATCGCAGCAGCAGTGTTGCGTGCAACAGGTTCCAACATGACATGTCCCGACATGCCTGCAGCTTGCAAGACATCCGTAACCATGAAGCGATGATCTTCAGCAGCGACGATAAGAGGATCAGCACCTAAACCACGCACGCGCTCGAAAGTGAGTTGCAAGAGACTCTTGTCACCGATCAGTGGCACAAACTGTTTAGGAAAACTCTTGCGTGATAAAGGCCACAATCTTGTGCCTGAACCACCGCAAAGTATGACTGGCGTTATTTGTTGTGTCATCCGCTTGTCTATTTTTTAAAAATTTAAATAATTAATTCTGTAATTGACTTTGATATTTCCAACCACTCGCGCACATGTCAGCCAGACTATGGCGCGCTGTCCAATGCAAAGTATTTTTAGCTTTTTCTGGATTGGCATAGCACTCTGCAATGTCACCATCACGACGCTTGGTTACTGTGAACGGCACAACTTTATTATTCGTCGTTTCAAACATCTTCAGAATTTCCATCACACTGTAACCATTACCAGTACCAAGATTAATTGCATGCCAACCAAATTCTTTATCCAGAAAATCCAACGCTGCTTTATGCCCTTCAGCTAAATCCATTACATGGATATAGTCTCTAACACCCGTTCCATCACGGGTGGAATAATCATTACCAAATATTTTTAACTCAGCCTGCTTACCTGCTGCCACTTGCATCACAAAGGGCATAAGATTATTCGGCATCCCTCTAGGATTCTCACCTATCAATCCACTTTCATGCGCACCCACTGGATTAAAGTAACGCAAACAGTTAATGCGCCAATCTTTATCAGAGCGCGCTACATCGCTCAAAATCTCTTCGATGTGCAACTTGCTGCGCCCGTAAGGATTCGTTGCTTTTAACGGATGTTCTTCGTCTATGGGCAAATACTGCGGATCGCCATACACAGTCGCACTACTACTAAATACTAATTTTTTTACATTAGTAGACGACATCGCCTGCAACAAACTAATCGTGCCTTGAATATTGTTCGCATAATATTCAATCGGCTTAGCAACGGATTCGCCTACTGCTTTAAGACCTGCAAAATGAATCACTGCATCAATCTGATGCTCGTTTAACACTTGCTTGAGTTTTTCTGTATCGCGCACATCAGCTTCAATAAAAGCGAGAGGTGATTGCAAACTCGACTGCAGAATTTTCTCAAGTCGTTCAATAACTTCAGGACTACTGTTACTAAAATTATCAAGCAACACAACATTATGACCGGCATGAGCCAACACCACAGCAGTATGGCTGCCTATGTAACCCGCTCCACCTGTTAAAAGTATGTTCACTAAAATCTCAATAATGTCTTTATCAACAATGCTCTCTACGAATCATGTCCAAACAAATCACGGGTGAAGACCTTGTCCTTAACATCTATCAAGTTGTCACTAAGTCGATTCGTGATAATCACATCGGATTCACGTTTGAATGTGTTCAAATCATTCACCACGCGCGATCTAAAAAATGTCTCTTCATGCAAAGCGGGTTCATGCACGATAACTTCTATGCCCTTCGCTTTTATGCGCTTCATAATCCCCTGAATGCTAGAAGCTCTGAAGTTATCCGAACCTGTTTTCATGGTGAGACGATAAATTCCAACAATCTTAGGATTCATCTTTACAATCGAATCAGCAATAAAATCTTTACGCGTAGAGTTAGAATCTACAATTGCACGAATTAAGTTTTGCGGCACTGAACTATAGTTAGCAAGCATTTGCTTAGTATCTTTAGGCAGGCAATAACCACCATAACCAAATGATGGATTGTTGTAGTGTGTTCCTATCCTTGGATCTAAACCCACACCTTCAATGATTTGTTTTGAGTCTAAGCCGTGTATAGCCGCATAGGTATCCAACTCATTAAAGTAAGCCACACGCATAGCAAGATAGGTGTTCGAAAACAACTTCACTGCTTCTGCTTCGGTTGATTCCGTAAACAGTACTTGCACATCTTTTTTAATCGCGCCTTCTAGCAGCAAACCTGCGAATACTTCTGCACGCTTAGACTTCTCTCCAACGATAATGCGCGAAGGATGCAAGTTGTCATGCAAGGCTCGCCCTTCGCGTAAGAACTCAGGTGAAAAAATCAGATTCTCACAACCGAGGTCAGCACGTGTTTTGACGGTGTAACCCACTGGCACTGTGGACTTGATCACCATCAAAGCATGCGGATTAAACGTCATGCCATCACGTACCACTGCTTCTACTGAGCGCGTGTTGAAGTAATTTGTTTCGGGATCATAATCAGTGGGCGTTGCGATGATAATGAAATCAGCACCTTCATACGCTTCTTTTTTATTCAACGTAGCACGTAGTTTTAATGCTGGGTTTGCGAGAAACTTCTCGATATCCGCATCATCAATAGGACTCTTGCGATTGTTAACCATCACAATTTTTTCAGGCGTGATATCCAGCAGGACCACTTCATGATGCTGTGCTAACAAACATGCGTTTGAAAGTCCTACATAGCCGGCACCAACAACAGCGATTTTCACAGGCCTGTTCTCCGCTCTTCTGGAACTTCAGCCTGCAGATTTTCAATTTCTGTTTTAAGCAATTCGTATTCTTCCATCTTGCGTTTTAAAAATCGTCTGGTTAGACCTGCTTTTTCAGTAATACCAGAAGGCGTAAGTAAATACGCATAACCCATCTTGTGCGAACTCTTAGAAAAGTTTTGCATTTTGATCCAGCCTTTATCAACCAAGGCTTGCAAACAATAATTCACACTACCCAAACTAATACCCAACTCTTTTGCGAGCTGACGTTGACTAATATCGGGAGTTTCTTGCAGACGTCGCATTACCCAGTAATGCGTGTCGTCTTGCACCAATGCGCGACGCACTGAAATAGCTTGATGGGATTTCATTGACTAAAAAATCTAACTGAAAGATTGAACACAGAGACCATCACTCACAAAATGAGATTGATGCAATTATTGAAATTATTCTTGAGTCTTTAGAGACGCTACCGCCATACCGTGTTGCGATCGGCATGCGCAGGAAAACCTTGAGTGAAAACGGAGACAAAAACACCCGTTCAGAAACCGAACGAATTGTGCCACAACAAGGCGGATTATTGGAGAAAATTAGAGGGAAAGCAGAGGAGAACGATGATCAAACATGCAGTACTGCGTTTGATTTTACTGCTGCTTGAAATTTAACAGATTGATAACAAAAACTAAGATACTAAACTAACTTACTTTTTTTAAACTTTGCGGTGTCATCACAACTTTGACAGGCTTACTCAACAATTCAATCAACACCATCACACGACCTTCACCATTGCTCATTTGATAAATCGCTTCAATGCCAGCAAAAGGCCCATCCGTTACTAAGACTCGATCACCAACATCAAACAAACGTTGCGGTTGCTCTGAAATCTTCGCTTCACTCTCACGCAAAAATTCAATCAAAGCGTGATCCACTTTGGCTGGTTCCATACCAAAGGTAACCAACTTACTCACACCTAAAGTCGAACGAATAGGCGTCCAACTCTTACCACTTTGACTACTATCTAAACGTATGAAAAGATAACGAGGAAAAAGCGGCTCATCAACGATGGCAACCAGTTTTTGTTGAATTTTTTCGGTGGGAAGCAGAGGCAGATAGCATTCATAGCCCTGCCTTTCAAGATTCTCTAGCGCCCGCAACTCTTGTCGCGGCTTAGTATGGATCAGGTACCAATGCATGCGGATTACCTAATGGTTACATTTCTTAGACGAGATTTTACTTCAAATTGATCTTAATAAAATCTAATTTGGGCACCAATTTAGGAAAGCTCAAGTAACAATAAACATTGTCTATTGAATGAGATTACTAAATTTACAATCCTCTAATTAATACTCAGCCTATCACCTGAACAACTTCAACTGACTGATTTCAAAAGTAATTCATGTGCTTCGATAACGCGTTAGGAAAAGCTAAGCTGGAGCAAATCGCGATCGGCATTTTTAATCCCAATATTTACTTTTCATTTTGACCACATCAAGAATTGATTTACGATATAGATATCATTCAGTGTGGGGGGTGTTATGCGTACTCTAGTAGATATCCCGGATAGACAAATCTCAGCATTAGCAAGCATTTGCGCCAATCAACGTCTTTCGCGCGCAGAAGCCATTCGACAAGCAATAGCTCTTTTCATTGAACAGAATAAGCCAGCTAGAGATGATGCCTTTGGTCTTTGGAGTAAGGAACCACGTGACGGATTGTCTTATCAAGAACAGGTGCGTTCCGAATGGTGAAGGCGCTGTTTGACACAAATATCCTCATCGACTACCTGAACTGAATCGCAGCTGCAAAAAAAGAACTGGAGCGTTTTCCAGACAAAGCAATCAGCCTAATCACTTGGATGGAAGTCATGGTTGGTGCGAATCACGAAACTTAATGAGTGCTGAGAGGCTTTCTTAATGACTTTATTTGTCTACCAATAGACAACATTGTTGGAGAAGCTGCAGTAGCTTTGCGACGTAATTACAAGATCAAATTGCCAGATGCGATAGGATGGGCGACTGCGCAACAATATAATCAAATATTAGTAACGCGCGATATCAAGGATTTTGGAGCTAATGAACCAGGCATACTCATGCCCTATTCAATATAAGTGCATCCATAATAAAAAATTATCTAATAAAGATAATTTAGATGCAATTAACACAGCGACATTGGCCAAATAATATTTCAGAAACGTACGAATACGCTTCGCTATTCTTACCTACGCAATAAAAATTTAAAACTCAACCAAAGAATTATTCTGCTGTCGTTTCAACCAACATTTCAATCAATTCTCTCGCAAATACTGGGAGAGCTTGCACACTCTTCACGCAGATTTGTAATTTTCTAATAGCCCATTCTTCTTTAAGTTCAACGATACGAATAGGCATGCTCTTAGCATGACGGCTTGCGGCTGAATACGGCAATATGCCTATACCAACATTCGCTGCAATCATACGACTCGCAGCTTCGAAATTTCCGACTTGTATGCGTATCTTGATTGAACGATGTAAGTTGTTGGCTGCTTGTGTAAGGAAACCATGTATTGCACTGGCTTCTAACATACCCACGAAATCAAATTCTAGTGCTTCTTCAAATCGCACATCAGGTCGATTTGCTAAGGTATGAGAATCGGAGGTAACGAGCACTAATCTGTCTTCCACATAAGGCAATACTTCTAAACCTTCAGTGTGTACATTACCAGCAACGATACCAATATCTACTTTACCCTCTGTTACAGCACGCACAATTTCATTCGAGAGCCGTTCTTTAAGATCGACATTCACATCAGGATGATTCGCTAAAAACTTTGGTAACACGGCAGGTAAAAATTCAGCCATTGCAGTGGTGTTAGCAAAAATACGTACGTGTCCTTTCGATCCTTTTACATACTCAGCAAGATCCACACGCAAATCTGCCAATTGTTGTAAAACGCGGCGTGCATGGTGCATAAATGCCTGACCAGGCGGTGTTAATGTCACACCTTGCGAAGTACGATAAAGCAGTTTGATGCCTAAACCTTCTTCTAGATTTTTAATACGTATAGACGCAGCTGGCAAAGACATGTGTGAGCGCTCTGCACCACGCGTTAAGCTATTTGCCTCTGCTATATTAACGAAGAGTTTTATATCTGGTAAATCAAAATGCGCTGCCATGAGGTTTAACCAAAAAGAGGGAAAGATTCAAATTCACCAGACAATAATGTTTTACTGTCTGCGCCTAACCAGCCATCAATCAAGCTAGCATAGACTCGTCGAAAATCCGTGGTGTACGTCACATTACCACCAATATCTAAAGCAGTGAAACTAGGTGCTTGTCCATAGTGCCCACCTTTAACTGGCTTACCAATCACATACATATGATTAGCGGTACCATGATCGGTACCAAGACTCGTGTTTTCTGCTGCGCGTCGTCCAAATTCAGAAAAGACTAACACGGTGACATCATCAGCACGCCCTAATCGTTCCATATCTTGCATAAAGCCTGATACAGCATCCGATACATACGTCAGCATACGTTGATGCACTTCAGACTGCTGTACATGCGTATCAAATGCATTGTGGCGATACGATGTGTAATACAAACGGGTCGGTAAATCAGCTGCAATCATCGCAGCAACCTTTGGTAAGTCAACAGAGATAATGCCGTAATCAATTGGTGTTTTATAGTTGGCCCATGCTGCTCGCACTAACTGCGAAGCTTCACGCGCACTGTTGGCAACACTATCTAAATAATTTTGTGAAGCACTCGTGTTGGCTGACTTAGGCACGCTATCTAACAGCGGACGACTCTGCAGTAATCCTTTGCGTGTAAAACGTTCAGGATCATCAAACACCACAGGTACATGCTTTGCTGCTCGCACAGCCAGTGATTGTCGTTCATCGATGTTGACTAAAAAATTCGGGGTCAATGCAGGATCAATCGCATCTGCTACACGTCCTAACCAACCATAAGGTTCACCACTGTTAGGAGCACCAGTATGCCAATACGCTGCTGAAGTGAAATGTGAATATGAAGGCTGTGCATAACCACAACCATGTACCACCGCCATTTTGCCTTCTTTGAATAAACGCTCAAAGCCTGCCATGCCTGGGCTAAAACCAAATTGATCATCAATCTTACGAACTTTATTCGAGCGAATACCAATGTTAGGACGCAAACGATAATAAGTATCATCCGCATAAGGCACTAAAGTATTAAAACCATCATTCGCACCCGAAAGCTCAAGCACTACCAAGATATGTTTATCTTTTTTATTAGCTGCTTGTGCAGGCATGACTGGCAAGAGTGGCAAACCTGCAACCATGCCCGCTCCAGCTAATGACTGCAATAAAGTACGACGTGTTAAATCAGTGTGGTGCTGGTGATGAAAATGCTTATCATGTTTCATAATTTTTTCAGTCTAAAACTTTTATAGTTGAATTAACCTAACTGATAAGCAGGCAGAGAAAGAATCACATGCAAAGTAGTACGCAATGCTTCTTCCATATAAGTTTGCGCGCGTGATAAATCATCTGTGCCTAATTCAGCTTGCAACATCGCTGCAATTTTTTTGCGTGATTCGCTATCTATAGGCACTGATAAAAACCTTAGCAATAAATAATCAACTGCTTGCTGCGTCGTTTTACATCCTGCTTGTTGCACCATACCAGTAAGATTCAACTGCGCATAAGCACGGGGTATAGGTTTTACTTTTTCTATCGCTTTACGCCATGCGTGATAACTCGCTAAACGCGTATTGAAATCTTCATCTCTGTCACCTTGCATAGACATAGACGACATTTCTTTACCTTCAGGCTTGGTGGCCGTAGTGACATCAATCCCCATCGCTAATTTTTCAGCGACTGGTACGATTTGATAAAACTGATTTGGCACTCTGTCAGTTGGTACAAAAGCTATCGGTGGAAACACAGTGTCATACACAAAATTTCCACGCGCGAGTAACAAGCCTGGTGTAATCCAACTCTTACCGTGCGCCCAACCAGCCACGTTCGGTGGATACAATAGTTTTTGTCCTAATGATTCTGTTAAATCATTAAAGTCAGGAATGCCAGGTATGGTTTTCAAACCTAACTTACGATAAGTAGCAATCACTAATTCAACTGGAGGCTTAATACGCGTTGCGACCGATGCATCGCTATAAAAATCTTTTGACGCAAAAACTGCTTCAAGAAATGGTGCGATCTCATACTTTGATTTGCGCAGCACATTACCTAACTCTTTTTGCAATTCTGGTGATAACTCTTCCCGCACAAAATAACGATATAACTTCGCTGCGATAAACTCTGCTGTCACAGGTTGCGCGAGTAAAATATCAATCACCTGCACACCATCATAATTACCTGTGTGACCTAACACTGTTTTATTCGCGTTATCGTGCTTGTCAGGATTGACCACAAATTTCAAACCCTGATAATTCCAACCTGTAAAAGCACGCGCTGCTTCTCGTATATCTTGTTCACTGTAATTGCCCACTCCCATGGTGAACAATTCCATAATCTCGCGCGCAAAATTTTCATTTGGTGCGCCTTTCACATTCACAGCAGCATCCAAATAAGCCAGCATTGCGGGGTCTTGCGCAACAGCTATCATCAACGTTCTGAAATTACCCGTTGCATGCTTGCGAAACAATTCATTTTGCAACAGCATTTTGCGGTAATCACGCACCTTCTCTTCACTGGTTGCAAAATGTCCATGCCAGAAAAGCGTCATCTTTTCTTCTAGAGGACGGCGTGTGGTCAACATACGATTCGCCCACCAATAACCCACTCTGTTTGATTCAAGACGACTCGCTCGCAACCAATATAAAAATCGATCGGCAACTTGTTGCATACGCCGATTACCTTCAGGCTTAACCTTCACACCCAGTGATTCTCCTGTATCGCGCGCAAGATCGGTTGCAGCAGGACGTGAAGTAGCAAAAGGCTCAAGACCAGCATCATGTAGACCTGAATGCTCGAAAGTGGGCAAAGGATTAGGAATGGATTTGTAACGCACCAATGACTTAACCGCTTGAGTTGGTGACATCGCTGAAAAGCGCGTAATCTCTTCAGGTGTTGCCCCAAAACCTGCGCGCTCTAACAGATGCGCAGCACGCTCACGATTCCATTCTGATTTAGAAATTGGCTGTAAATCACCTTGCCATGAAGTGGGTGCTGCATGAGATAACAACGACGCTCCCAGCAAAATTAGCATGGTGGAAGCTTGAAGAAGACGCATCATTAATAAAACCTGAAATGGGAGAGAATCAAAATAAACGAGACTGCTTAGCTCGATTTTACTCTAGCGCGTCTAAGCCTTATGCAGCATAAGTTTTCAAAAAGATAAAACTCGTCTCGTAAAGCGCTAGTAATAGAATAATAAGAGAAATAAATTCAACTCTGAAGTAATAGTCTGCAAACAGATAAAAAATAACGGACAATCATGAAAATCATTAGGTAAGGGAGAGAACAATGCAATTCAATAAATGGGCACCATCCATCGCAACTGCTGTACTACTCATCATCACAGCAAGTTCCATAGTCAATGCTGAAAGTACTGAACAAGCTTTGCTCACTCAAGCTCGTAGTTTGTTTAAGCCTTTACCTGATACAGCCCATGTAGATGATTATCCGCACTCAAAAGCTAGACTAGAGTTAGGCAAAGCCTTGTTCTTTGAAACACGTGTGTCAACCGATGGACGTATGAGTTGCGCTGCATGCCATAACCCTTCTTACTATGGCGCAGATTCCTTAGCACTCTCTGTTGGTGTACACGGTAAAAAACTGCCGCGTAATGCACCAACAGTGTTTAATACTCCACTGTTAATTGCACAGCACTACGGTGGCAACCGTGTCTCAGTTGAAGAGCAAGCCATGAAGGCATTGTTGAGTCCTCTCGCTTATGGCAACACCAGCTATGCAGAAGCGGAAGCCAAATTAGAAAAACTCGGTTACGAGAAAAAATTTCAAGCGGCATTTCCTAACGAACCTAAATCAATTAGTGCAGAAAACTGGGCAACAGCGATTGGTGCGTTTGAGCGCACGCTTCTCACACCTGCTCCCTTTGATAAATATTTAAAAGGCGATCAAAAAGCAATTAGCAAAGAAGCCAAACTCGGTTTAGAAAAATTCATCTCTACAGGTTGCGCAGGCTGTCATAGCGGTTCAACCGTTGGCGGGCAAAGCTATCAAAAATTTGGCATCGTAGAAGATTATTGGTTAGCGACTGGTAGTAAAGAAATGGAACTGCTGCAGGGTCGTGATAAAGGTAAATTCCATGACACTAAAAAACCAGAAGACACGTATATATTCAAAGTACCTCAATTGCGTAATGTAGCAATGACACCACCTTATTTTCATGATGGCTCAGTCGCGCGTCTGGAAGATGCAGTGCGCGTCATGGCACGTGTGCAGTTAGGTCAAAAATTAAATGATAGCGATGTCGCCAACATCGTTGCATTTCTTCAAACACTTACAGGTGAAATACCTGCACAATTTGCAAGTGCACCATCATTGCCAGTAGCTGGTTTTCAAAATCAACCCTAACCAATGGCCATCATGAGTATGCGGCGCAATATATTGCGCCCTACTTGGTTAATTTATTTGCGTACGATTACGCTTCGCTAATCGACCCTACTCCATTGGTATATATTTAATTTGTAGATACGAATAGCGTAGCGTATTCGTACGATAAAAAATTCAAACAACTCTATTAATAAACCATAGCGATCAACCCAAAACAAAGTCTTTTCCTTACTAGGGTTTACAATCAAGTTTTCCCTCACCACGCTCATCTATTGTGATCGCTATCCTCGAAGCGCAACGTGCTGGTCTGCTACAACGCAAATATTGGATAGCCAATCTCGTCTCTGGTATTACGGTAGGTATTGTGGCTCTTCCACTGGCGATGGCGTTTGCGATTGCCTCTGGTGCCAAACCTGAACAAGGACTCTACACCGCTATCGTTGCAGGTCTTGCAGTTTCATTGTTTGGTGGCAGTCGTCTGCAAATTGCAGGTCCTACTGGTGCATTCATTGCGGTGCTAGCTGGCATCACCGCTTCCCATGGTTATGCAGGTTTACAAATCGCGACTTTGCTCGCAGGTTGCATACTTGTTTTGCTTGGTGTTGCACGCTTAGGCAATATCATTAAATTTATTCCTGATCCCGTCATTGTTGGCTTCACTGCAGGTATCGGTGTGATTATCTGGGTAGGTCAATGGTCTTATTTTTTTGGTTTACCTAGCTCATCGGGTATACATTTTCATGACAAGCTATGGCATCTGCTGCAATCATTCAATGAATTGCACTTACCCACTACCTTAATGGGTTTGGCTTCGCTACTGATCGTGATTTTTAGTAGCCGCATTCCTTACATAAAACGCGCACCCGGTCCTTTGCTTGCCTTAGTGTTTGCAGGTTTAATACAATTTCATTTTGAGTTTGCAGGTGTGGCCACCATAGGCAGCATGTTTGGTGAGATACCGCGTGATCTGCCTACATTGCAATGGCCTGACATCACCTTTACCCATATCGTTGAACTGATAGGTCCTGCATTTGCCATTGCTATGTTGGGTGCGATTGAATCTCTGTTATCTGCAGTGGTTGCAGATAGCATGACAGGTACGCGTCATGATTCGAATCAAGAGCTAATCGGACAAGGCATTGCCAACATACTCACGCCTCTATTTGGTGGATTTGCCGCCACTGGTGCTATTGCAAGAACAGCGACTTCGATACGTAACGGTGGCAATAGTCCATTATCAGGAATCATTCATGCAGCCACATTGGTGTTAGTGATAGTGTTTGCAGCACCTCTTGCATCTCATATTCCGCTTGCGACTCTGGCTGCGATTTTATTTGTGGTTGCTTGGAATCTGAGTGAGACGCATCGAGTCATGAGTATGTTACGCAGAGCTCCACGTGCTGATGTCGTTATCTTGCTAGTGACTTTGTTCTTAACTGTATTCGTGGATCTGGTCGTCGCAGTCAACATCGGTGTCATTTTAGCGACCTTGCATTTTTTACGTCGCATGGCAGCGAGTGTGGAAGTATCAGCCTTACCCGAAGAAGATTATCCTTTGAATCAATCAGGTGAAATCACTTCATTACCTAAAGACGTGATGATTTTTCGTATTGATGGGCCTTTCTTTTTTGCGGCAGCAGAATCATTTGAACGTGCACTCACTTTTACAAACAGCCAACCACGCGTCGTAATCATAAGTTTGCGACGCGTACCTTTTGTCGACATGACTGCGATTAGCAAACTAGAACACGTCATGCTCGATCTACAAAAAAGACATATACGCATCTTGCTGGCGGAAGCGAATACTCTCGTAACTGAAAAGCTCGAGCGAGCAGGTTTGCTAGATTTGGCGGGTCGTGAACAAGTATTTACTAAATTGTCGGCTGCGATAGTCTCTGCAAGTACATAGCAAACTTAATTTTTATATCATTGAATTAACCGCGCTGCGTTTTTCTACCCTTTTAAATCCTCACTTTATCGAATACAAACCAACTTAACACTAAAACCATTGCGATCGTGCTGCTTTGAATATAGCATCTAATACTTCGACCATTTTTTGACAATAAGTCAGCCCTTATCGTTAGCATTTATGAAACATCGCGCACTTCCTAAGCTAACGCTACTCAGTCAAATCATCATCACAGCCTTTGCGTTGCCTTGTGCGCAAGCGGATGATATTCGCGTTTTACCTGAAGTCGAGGTGGTTGGTTCACGATATAGCTTGTTAGGCATTGCAGACTCTGCCAATGAAGGTGCAGTTGGTCAGGCACAAATTAGTAATCGCGTGGTAGCGCGAACTGGCGAAGTGCTTGAAGTTGTTCCTGGTTTAATCGTGAGTCAACACAGTGGTGAAGGTAAAGCGAATCAATATTTCTTACGCGGCTTTAACCTAGATCACGGATTAGATTTCAAGCTCTCTTTAGATGGCATGCCGATTAATCAGCGTAGTCATGCACATGGTCAAGGTTGGGCAGATTTAAATCCTATTATTCCTGAACTGATTTCATCGATACATTATCGTAAAGGTCCCTACTACGCAGCTGAAGGTGATTTTGCGAATGCAGGTTCAGCTAATATTTTTTATAGCGATAAAATCGATAAAGGCTTAGCTAGTTTTGGATTAGGACAAAACGGTTATTACCGCACTCTATTAGCGAATGCGCCGAAATTTCATGATGGGAATCTGCTCTATGCATTAGAGCTCTCGCATTACAATGGCCCTTGGGACACACCTGATAACTACCGAAAATACAATGGCATATTGCGTTATTCAGAAGGTACATCAGCCAACGGATTTAATCTCACCGCCATGGCCTATTCAGGTAAATGGAATTCTACCGATCAAATTCCATTTAACGATTATAAGCAAGGCCTCATCTCGCGTTGGGGATCGATGGATACATCATCCGGAGCGAATGCAAGTCGTTATAGCTTGTCAGGTGAATGGCGCCGAGCTGATGCTAGTGGCACTTGGTTAGCGCAAGCTTATGTGATTCAGAACTTTCTCGATTTGTATTCTAATTTTGAATATGCACCAGATAGTCAATTTAATCAGCGTGATAGCCGCGTCACCTCAGGTTTGAATGTGGCACGTAGTTGGGATGTAAAAGGCCTGGGTAAAGAAGCGACCAACACCTTAGGCATACAAATCCAAAACGATAATATTCATAATGCACTTCAGGGGACAACACGACGTGTTTCAAATGGCTGCTCAAGTTTGAATAATGTTATTGATCAATGCCGTACTGATCACATCAATCAAAGTAGCGTAGGTCTATACGCAGAAAACCACGTACATTGGAATGACTGGTTTAGAACCGTTGCCGGTCTGCGTGGCGATTACTTCCGCTTTAATAATCTTGGCCTAACCAGTTCTACCGGAGTTAACAACACTGCGACTGTGAATGATTTCATAACTAGCCCTAAACTCAATGTTGTCTTCGGCCCATGGACAAGAACTGAGTATTACTACAGCATTGGGAATGGCTATCATTCGAATGACGCGCGTGGCGTGACTGCAGGATCAGGTATACGTTCAAATGGCTTAGTCAGAACATTTGGTCAAGAAGTCGGCATCAGAACTGAAATAATCAATGGTTTGCAAACTACGCTCGCTTTGTTCCAACTCGATAATGCATCCGAGATTGTTTATATAGGTGATGCTGGTCGCACGGAAGATTCCGGTCGTCGTAGTCGTCGCACTGGCTTTGAATTTAACAACTATTTCAAAGCCACTAAGTGGCTCACTATTGATGCAGATTTCGCTTATGCTAAAGCACGCTTCAGAGATCCAGGCGCAAATGGCGAAGGCAATTTTATTGCAGGTGCAGTCGAAGGGGTGGCATCTGTAGCCGCCATTATCGATATCCAAGGGCCTTACTCAGGTTCTTTGCAACTGCGTTATTTCGGACCACGACCACTGACTGAAGATAATACATTGCGATCTAATTCAACAGCTACGGTCAACGGAAAATTAGGCTACAAAGTCAATAAAGATACCAAGATTGAGCTAGTTGGATTTAATCTTTTAAATAGTGAGCATTCTGCAATTGATTATGCTGTAGATTCATACACAAATATAAACGGAGTTCAGTCTAGCGGCCCTTATCGTGTATTCCATCCTATAGAACCACGATCATTTCGCGTCTTGCTGATCACACGCTTCTAAACGAGGGCAACTACTCATTGCACTGCAGTGAGTACACAGACATCACTACCGTCAGTCGGCATTTTCGGTTCAACTAATTTCTTTAACGGTACCCATGCAACAGAAGTTGCGAGTCTTACCACCGTCTCCAATACATCCCCTGCATTAGGCCCCACAGAAAATTTATCAAACTGCCCCTTGACTTCTATGGGTATAGATAAGCTCAAAAATTGAGCAGTCTTAGCCTGCGGCTGCATACGTATGCTAAGTTTCTCGTCAATGAAATTAACGGAAGCATTGCCTGTTACGCGCATCTCACTGGTATCGATAATTAATGAGCGTTGTAGTAGCTTACCCTGATCTAAAGTGAAGCGACCTATCGCGCAATTCACTTTAGAAGCATTGTTACTATCAATGGTAGGCAACAAGGCAACCAACACATTGACTGCCCACATATCAAACACACCCGATTTTAAATTCTCAGGCCAGACCGCAAATTCTATTGATCCCTTTCCTGTTTTTAAAATTTCAGACAGACGTGGCGCACGCGCTGCTACATCAACATGTACAGTGACTTTACCCTTCATATCAGATTCAGGTTTGATGCGTCTCGCTAAAATACCGTATTCGAAATTATCGATATCAATTTTAAGATCAGCCTGCACATCTTTATCTGTAGGCTCATAAGAGAGCGACCATTTCGCAGCGCCACCTGGAACTGCAATCTTCACTGGCCCTATCTCAGCGCGACCTTCTTGTAAGCGAGCGCGCAAGCTACCATTTCCCATTTGATCTTTGCCTGACATCACACGTTCAACATCGACCGTCAATGTTGCATTCATTTTGCGCAATGTGGCTGGACTTAACATGCTCTGCACTTGATCACTCGCTTGCGTTGCTTTCTTACTCATTGCATCACGATCCGCTGATTTTTTATCAGGTGGCTGCTCTGCACTATTCCCAGTTGCAGTCCAACCCTGCGTCGGAAAATCTTCCAATTGAATGAGTGGTGCATTCAATGCTACATCTAACTTAGAGCGACCGCTTTCCGTATCCATCACACCGCGACCATTTAATATACTGCTACCAACTTGCAGACGCAGATTTTTAACTTCATAGCCACGATTTGACATCCTAAATTGTCCACCGACTGACCATGGCCCCCATGGAGGTAGCGCGACTTTGAAAATTTTATCGAGATGATTGAGCTTCTGACCTTGCACCTTCAATGCAAGCTCAACATCACGTGATTCAATATTTCTATCTAAACTACCGCTGAGTGTTAATTCAGTTTGTACTGCTTTAATCGACAGATCAAATGGCACACGTAAAGCAGGATTAATTAAATCTTTAGCAGAGGCAGTTTGAATATTTATCTCTAAGGGCGTGTCATCCAAATTACCTGCAATGAGTAATTTTAATTTTTCACCAGGCATGGCAATTAAAGCGCCATGATTGATGGCGATATTAATTGAAGACTTGGTGTTTTTATCTTGCAAACTCAGCTTGCCACCTGAAATCTCAGCTTGTAATTGGGCTTTAGCGATCAATCCTGAAAGCTGACTAGACTGGCTATCTAAATAAAAACCTACGTGATCTAGTATCGCTTGCATATCACTCGCAAGCTTTAACTGTTGCATGATGCGACCTGCATTAACATTATCTGCAGATAACCATAATTGCACACGCGGCGTGTCATTGCGCAAATCAAGCATCACAGCGCCATCAAAAGCTGTCTCAGCAATTTCTGCATGAAATGGTGAGGTTTGCATAAAACCATCACGTATATGTCCATCAAAACGCAGATCACGCACTGCTATCTTTGCCCCTTCAACAGAGCGTACTCTTATGTTGAGATCAGCATCATCAAGTATGATTTTCTGCGGTAGTATCGGTATATCTAACGATGCACTTCCGACTGATGATTTATCAGCCTTAGATTTTTCTGGTTTGTTATTGGTTGATGCTGCTACCGGCATCAAGGAATCTAGCTCTGCGCTATCAATATTGGAGGCATCTAACTGTACTTGCAGATGTGATTTTCCTGCTTTTAATGTACGAGCGATATCCACATACATATTGCTGCGCCCAAGTTGAAACACTAAATTTGATAGCTTCCATTTATCGCCGTCTATACTGACCTGTCCCGCTAAGGCTAGCGGTGCATCAGCACCGGGACGCAAGCCAAACCAATTAGCGACTTCACCTGCACGCTCAGCTCCTACACTAAAGCTAATATCTGCCTGCTGCTGATTTGCATTCAGATTACCTGCTATGCGTGCAATTAAACCCTTGGATTGCGCAATCAATTTTATCGGCGTTGTACCAGTTGTCATGCTAGTGACAAGATCACCACCATAGAGTTGTGCATCTACAGAATTACCTAATAAGCTACCGCGAAAATTTCCTTGTAATGGGCTACTTTCAGGCAGTGCGATATTGAGTTGATCAACTGTGAAAGCTACCGGTTTACCACCCTTTACATTACCGTAACTTAAACGACTATTTAGTAATTCAAGTCGCACAGAAAGTGCACGCATTAAATCACTACCGCGATTTCCCTCAGAGGTAAGCTGTAATTTAAGTTTACCTAACTTACCTTCTATCCCTTGCACACCAGTGAAAAATTCCGCTAAGCCAGCTATGTCAGCACGCTCACCACCAAAATCAAATTTAAAATTTGGTTTAGCGCGTGAGGCATCAATCTTGATCTCACCTTTAAGTGGAACGCCTGCTACATTCGCTTGTAATGGCATGGCGAGTTTGCCTTGTTCAAGTTTTAATCGTAGACCTGCATTACTAATATCACCTGGCAAACTCAGCCAGCGATCTACTTTCATCTCCAGATCAACATCGTAATTTTTTAGCTGTTGTAAATCAAAACTTGCTTGAGCAAGGCTTTGATATAAAGTGCGTAAATCGGTTGGAGGCTCTTCATCTTGTTGATCTTGCCCAAGGAAAGGACGCAAATCGAGAGTAGACATCACAAGCTTGCCACTTAAACGCGGACGCTCTTTTTTCATATCAATGCTGAGCAGTCCTTGCATGGCAGTTTTACCTAACATGCCAGAAAGATCCGTCAACGTGATTTCACCGGGTGCGACTTTTAAGTAAGCACCAATACCTGCCGCACCTGCATTCGGCAAATCAATTTCTAACAAACGAACAAATCTAGCTAGATCGGGTGTGCCTAAACCAAATCGCAAACTAGAATTTTTTTCACCCAGATTGCCATTAATATTTAATACGCTCTCAATAAATTCTAATTTTATAGAGACTGGCCAAGGCTCTCGCCCTGCCACTAATGATACTAAAGACCCACCTTTGATTTGTAATTTATAAGGCAAGTCATTATCTATACGACCACTTGCAGTTGCATGCAAACCCGCATGAGCAGGCACTGCTGCTTCAAAATTATCAAGAGCGAAATGCTGTTCTTTGCCATTCACACCTCGATACGTCACATGCAAATCTGTCAGTGCAATTTTTTTTATATCAATGCTGGCAGCAAGCTGCTCTACAGATAGAGCCTCTGACGCAGCATCCTGCTCTTTCGTTTCTGACTTGTCGTCTGGCAGGTCAAACGTCCAATTATTTTTTCCATCTACCTGCTGCTGTAATAAGACTTTAACGTCTTGCCCTGATAACTCTTCAGCTTGAATTGTCTTATTTAGCAAAGGCAGTAAATCTAGAGCGATTTTTATTTCACCTACTTGAAGAAAGTCACCGCCTTCAAAACCACGAGGTTGTGCAATGTGCACATCACGTATTAACAAGGCAGGAAACAAACTCACACGTAACTTAAGCTCACCTTTTAGATCAACTGAGCGCCCTAATTTTTTTGTTAATAAGGTGGAGATTTTTTCTTGATATAGCCCAGCATCGATTTGAATACCAATCAAAGCGACATACACCACCATCAGTAAAAATAAGATAAGCGCAGCACGCCACGACCGCAGCCATTTTTTGGCTAGGGTGAGTCTTTGGTGGGAATAAGAATCTTGATGCGGTGAATTCATTGCGCTCGCCTTAATGCAACTTAGACCTGGCAATTTTAGCAGGCTGCCGCCGAGTAAAATGAGATATCAACTCAGCAGCAGTAACGCCAATTTAGAGCTGTTTATGAAAGCTATTAAAGCGCTTTACAGCTGCAGGGCTAGGCGCAGCAGGTCGTGGCAATTTATCTAATCCACTGGCGAGTAATTTATCCATGCGGGTTGCAGGTGATGGATGGGTAGAGAACAATAACTCTGCACGTGGATCATTTCCCTGCAAGGCCATGAGTTTTTCGAGTACGCTTAATGCTGCAGCCGGATCATAACCAGCGCGTGTCATGATTTCTACACCCATACGATCAGCTTCAAACTCTGCACCTTTATCTAAACCACGTGCATACATTTGGCTACTCAGTCCGGCAATTTTGTCGTCCTCTTCATCTTTGCTCATTTCTTGCAAATTCTTAGCGGCTTTCTCTACTAATCGCTGGCGTTGCACCACGGTGTAGTGATGCTTGCGAATCACATGCGCAACTTCGTGCGCTAAAATAAATGCCAACTCATCTTCTGTTTCAATCAGCTTTAATAAACCACTGCTAATCAATACATAACCAGCTGGCGCAGCAAAAGCATTAATACCATCAGATTTAACTGCTGCAAAACGCCAACGATAATTTGACCCTGTTACTGCAGCAACAGAATTACCCACTAAATTTAAATAGCGCTGCACAGGCGCAGCATCTACTAAGGGCGCAGCACCCAATATAGTTGCAGCTGCAGATTGTCCTACTTGTTCTTCATCATTGATCTGCTGTTAGTTTAGGACCACAAGATAAGGGAGTTCTACATCATAAATCATTGCACTGATACTGCCTGCTTCTGGACGAATCGAGGCACTAGCGTTTGTGGTGCTGGCGGCTTATATCCGAGAGAACTATGGGGCCTAATTTCGTTGTAATGTTTGACCCACTCCCCAACAATTACCCTTGCTTCCTTAAGACTATAAAAGACTTCACCATCAAGCAAATTATCTCTGAAGGTGCCATTAAAGCTCTCGCAATAACCGTTCTCCCAAGGACTTCCTGGTTCAATATAGGCAGTCTTCACACCTATACCTCCCAACCATTTGCGTAATTCTTTGGCTACAAATTCAGGTCCATTATCAGATCTGATGTATTCAGGTATGCCATTGCTAAGCATGACATCCGCTAATTGTTCAATCACTTGTATCGCACCAATTCTCCTTGCGCAGTGAATTGTTAAACACCGTCTCGTATACTCATCAATCATCGTCAGCATACGAATCTTCCCACCATAGGCATCCCGCACAAAGACAAAGTCGTAACTCCAAACATGATTAGGATAGCTTGCACGAAGTCGTACACAACTGCCTTCATTACCCCACAACCTTGCTCTAGGAGCCTGCTTCTGCGGAACCTTTAATCCTTCTCGACGCCATATACGTGCAACTCTTGCTGTCGTTGCCTGATGCCAGCCTGCCTGTCGCATTAAGCCAGCCACCATGCGATAGCCGTATCGACCATAAAGACCTGCAAGACGAATGACTTCAGCTTCTAGAGGTGCTTCATCATCTCTAGGAATAGGCATATAGCGCCAAGCACTTCTTGATAGCCCTACTAAGCGACAGGCAGATCGTTCTGAAATACCATACTTAACAATGAGCGACTGCGCTGCTGTCTTACGCTTAGCAGGGCTTAGAAGTTTCCCTTGATAACATCTTTGAGCATGACTTCACGAAGAGATAAATCTGCAACGAGTTTCTTTAAGCGGACGTTCTCTTGCTCGATCTCTTTGAACCTCTTGGCTTGATCGACTTGCATACCGCCGTATATCTTGCGCCAACGATAATAACTTTGCTCTACGGTTCCGACTTCTTTACAAGCTTGTGCTAGGGTCTTGCCATTGACGGTTAGGACATCGATTTGGCGAAGAAGTGTGACGATTTGTTCTGGTTTAAGACGTTGACCTTTAGGCATACGAAGTACTCCTTTCTAAGACAGATTAACAAAATTTCTCTCTTATAAAGTGGCACTAAAAATCAAGTCAGATCAGTGTTTTTAGATTTTCGTTCAGAGATTCACTAAAAATCTCTACGAGCAGATTATGAAATTATTTTCATAATTTATATGGCAAGGTGTATTCATATTCACTATCCTGTTTGATGGGCAGTCAAATATCGATCGACTACTAACATTGGCTGGTGACCTATCACGTTCCCTACAATATGTTGGATTGATACATCAAATTCTTGATGTCTATTTGATCTTGCTGCAAATTGATGAAATTATTCAAAAGGTGTTTGAATCAATTTTAAATTTTAGTTAATCTGAACGAAGTAGTTTTGGTTTCTCATTTAATGCACTAGCTATGCTGAGCATTATGTGCTTTTATCTTTTTCCTTCTTGCCTATCACTTTTTCATACTTATCAATATGCTTAAACATTTTTTTATTGCGCTAATTTTTTTTCTTCCAGAGCTGGCTTGCGCAGAAAAATTAATTTTTCTCATGTTTCCTGATAAGGGTGTGTGGACATTCATACAAGATCATCCGGTTTCAGGTTTAGATGGAACGACAGTAGGAATAAATAAATTTTATCGCTTATCTTCTGATCAAAATTCGGGGCTCTCTAATCTGTTGATGGTTGCTTGGGTGAATCGAAACCCCTTAACTAGTCCGACAGATCACTTAGCGAATTCTGCAAAAGCATTACAGAATGGTTGTGAAAGATTAAGTGTTACACCCTTACATCAAACGATAGAGTATAGAGTGCCTCTAACTTATGGACGGATTTATTGTACGAATAACAAAGATATGAACAAGGGATTCATTCAAAGTATAAAAGTCATGCAAGGACGTACTAAATTATTCATCGTAACTAGACAATGGAATACACCTCCTTATAGGATGCCGAAGGATGGTTTTGATCGTGATATGTTTGCGCGATCAATTTTCAAATCACCAGAGTTGGCTGCTTCTTGGTTAAATGAATTTAATTTAACAAACGAGCATCTAGGAAATTCTGTGACGCTATGTGCAGAGAGTCCTGAAGAATTTGGTATGCCTTGCGAAAATAGCGAATCTCCCATATGACATATTAAGGCAGACTTTCAGTTAAGATAGTTTCTTAAATAGTATGAAAAAAATACGCATAAAATCCCTTTATTGTTTTGATCTTTTTCTCAAAGCCTCACCTATCATCACTAGCACTGGGCCTTCACATGGTGGAAGTCCGAGTGCCATCTCAGCGAGTGTTAAGCGCATCACGCGTTGAGTATCTCGACTAACATTTTCAATAGTAATGACAGGTGTATCTACAGAGTTGCCATTTGCGAGTAAGCGTTGTGCAGTTTCTATAGCAGCTTGCCCACCCATGTATTGCACCATGGTGTCACAACTAGGGAGAGCGACTTCTTCATTTTCATCTTTGCCTGTAGTGGAGGTAAAGAAGGCGACATTGCGTGCAACGCCACGTTTAGTTAAAGGTTGTTTGATAGCGGCTGCAGCAGCAAAGGCGGTGGTAATACCAGGGATGATTTCATACTCTATCCCTGCATTTTCTAGAGCAGTGAGTTCTTCATCAGCGCGTCCAAACAGCATGGGATCACCACCTTTGAGCCTTACTACACGCGCATATTCAAATGCACAGGCAACGAGCTTTTGATTAATGATGGTTTGGGCAGTGGAGCGTTGTCCACTGCGTTTACCTACTGAGATCAATGTGGCTTGCGGACAGAGCGCCAATATGTCGGGTGTGATTAAGGCATCATGTAGCACCACATCTGCTTCACGGAGTACCTTAGCCCCACGCACTGTGATGAGATCAGCAGCACCTGGTCCAGCACCAATCAGCCACACTTTGCCTGCTTGTTGCTTTGGTGGCTGGTCTGATGCGTCAGACATAAAGGCAGTGATTGAAATACAAACGTTAAAAATCAGTCTAGTCGTATCATGCCTGCAGCTACAGTTTGATGTGACACTTCATCGATTAAGATAAAAGAACCGGTTGCACGTTCATCATCATAGGCATCTGCAGCCAGAGGTTGTTGCACATTCAAGGTAATGCGTGCAATGCCATTGAGTTTGAGCTCATTGCCTGCATGACGTTCTTGGGTGTTGATGTCTAAGAGAGAGTCTATGCTAGTCACACGTGCAGGTACTTGTTTGGTTGTATGTTTGAGCCAGTATTTACGACGTAAGTCGAGTGGCTCTTCAGATAGCCAGCAAACTTCTGCACTCACTGTTTTTAATAGCGTAGCTGGCTTCTCTATCGATGACAGCATATCGCCACGCGAAATATCCAAATACTCTTCTAATAAAATAGTCACTGATTGTCCGGCTGATGCTTGGTCGAGTGAGCCATCTAAAGTCAGAATCTCTTTAACAGTCGCTGTCTGACCACCGGGTTGCACTAACAGCTTGTCACCTTTGCTGACTGTGCCCGATTCAATGCGCCCCATGTAACCACGAAAATCATTTGCTTCATGTCCATTGTGACGTGCGACTAATTGCACTGGAAAACGAAATGCAGAATTATGCTCTTCATCATAAACAGAAATCGATTCTAATAAATCGATGAGAGTAGGGCCTTGATACCAAGGCATGTTGACACTAGGTGTGACAACATTGTCACCAGTGAGTGCGGATAAAGGAATTGCGTGTATCGCTTTCAGACCCAATTGTTTTGCGAATTGCTGGTAGGCGCCGATGATGCGGTCATATGTTGTTTGATCATAATTGATCAAATCCATTTTATTTACAGCCACGATCACATGCTCAATTTGCAGTAGATGCGCAATGGTGGAATGGCGCTTAGTTTGAATCAGTAAATCGACACTGCCATCATCACCAAGCTTAACTTTTGAGACATCAATCAAAATAATGACAGCATCTGCAGTTGAAGCACCTGTGACCATATTGCGAGTGTATTGTTCATGCCCCGGTGTGTCAGCAATAATAAATTTTCGTTTAGGCGTAGCGAAATAACGGTAAGCCACATCAATCGTAATGCCTTGTTCGCGTTCTGCTTCTAAGCCATCAGTGAGTAGCGATAAATCTACCGTATCGCCCACCGTGCGTTTATGGCGTGCGCGTGAGATCGCATCTAACTGATCTGCAAAAATACCTTTGCTATCAAATAGCAGACGGCCAATTAAAGTGCTCTTACCATCATCGACTGAACCTGCTGTGATGAAGCGTAGTAGACCACGTTCGAGTTTTGTATGTGCTTCGGTCATGTTGTTATCCAATACAGCGTTCATCAGAAATAGCCTTCTTTCTTACGTTTTTCCATCGAGGCTTCTGAAGTTTGATCATCCATGCGGGTCGCGCCGCGTTCGGTAATTTGTGTCACTGCTGTCTCAGCAATAATGGCACTAACATCCGCTGCATCTGAAGCTACAGGGCAGGTGCAAGAAATATCACCTACAGTACGAAAACGTACGGTACGTGTCTCAACAGTTTCACCATCTTTTGCTGGAGTAAGTGGTGTGAGTGGTACTAACAAACCATTGCGTGGAATGACTTGACGTTGATGCGCGAAATAAATCGGAGGTAGTGCCAGTTTTTCACGTGCGATGTATTGCCACACATCGAGTTCAGTCCAATTTGAAATAGGGAACACGCGCATGTTTTCACCCTTGTGTACACGTGTGTTGTAGAGATCCCAGAGTTCAGGACGTTGTGCTTTAGGATTCCACTGACCAAATTCGTCACGAAAGGAAAAAATACGTTCTTTCGCACGTGCTTTTTCTTCATCTCTACGTGCACCACCTATACAAGCATCAAACTGATGTTCAGCGATGGTTTCAAGTAGGGTGACTGCTTGTGCAGCATTACGTGAATCGGTTTGTGGATTGCGTAAACGTACAGTGCCACGCTGTATAGAATCTTCTACTGAACCTACGATAAGTCGTTCACCTAATTCAGCTACGCGCTGATCACGGAAAGTGATGACTTCTTCAAAGTTATGACCAGTATCGATATGCACTAAAGGAAAAGGAAATTTGCCTGGTCTGAATGCTTTCTCTGCGATTCTTAATAAGACCACAGAATCTTTACCGCCTGAGAACAGTAAAGCAGGATTATTACATTCAGCAGCAACCTCACGCATGATGTGTATGGACTCAGACTCTAACCAATCTAAATGACGGTTACTCGCTGCTTCAGCAAAGTGTTTTTCTACGGCTTTATTCATAATAATTTTTACTTTAAAAATCTTAAAGGTGAAGTGCCTTATAAATTTCAGGCAGATTTGACACGCACTAGTTTGCCATCGACCACATGCAGTCCGCATTCTTTTGATTCGAGGTTTTCCCACCACCATCTGCCAGCACGAATATCTTCACCAGGCTCGATGGCGCGGGTACAAGGCTGACAACCTATAGAGGGATAACCATGATCATGCAGAGGATTATAGGGTACGTCATTCTGGCGTATGTAATGCCAGATATCATCTTCAGACCAATCAGCCAGCGGGTTGAATTTCGTCATGCTGTGCGCTGCATCATCTTCTTGAATTTCCAGTGCAGTACGCGTAGTGGATTGTGCTTTGCGCTGACCTGTAATCCAAGCCTTGTTGCCAGCTAATGCACGATTCAATGGCTCCACTTTACGAATGCGGCAGCATTCCTTGCGCATTTCTACACTGTTATAAAACGCATCAAGTCCGTTTTCTTTTACATATTCATCAACTGCACTTTGCTCTGGTTTAAACAGAGTCACGGTGTAATCATAGCGCTGTTGAATTTTATCCAACACACCTAAAGTCTCATCATACAGACGACCTGTCTCTAAGGAAAAGATTTTGATATTCAGTTTGTCACGCAAAATCAAATCAGTCAGCACCATATCTTCAGCTGCCAGACTAGATGCAAAAACAGCAGGCGTGAAGTCCTGTGCAATGCGATGTAGAGTTGCTTTGGTCGAAGACAGCAATTGTTCAAATGCTGCGCTAGTACTATTACTATTTATATTACTCATCGTGGTTCCTGTGCAGTAGGGCGAGTAACACGACGGAATAGCGGAGTTTTTTGATCCCACGATGTTTGATAGACATCGGAAAAATCAGTCAAACCTTTCAATGCATCTTGTATGCTGCGATCTTCACGGGTAGCAAAGGCATTAAAGCCCACACGCTGTAAATAAAATAATTGATCACGCAGCACATCACCAATAGCACGTAATTCACCTGTGTAATGCAAGCGTGTGCGTAATTGCATAGCGATAGAATAACCACGACCATCAGAAAAAACAGGAAAGTCGATCGCAATAAGAGGTAAGTGAGCAATGTCTTCTTTCAGTTGTTCAGCACGTTCATCACTAGCTAACCACACACCAATATCGGTGCGTGATTTCAGCTGTGTTTTTTGTGCGATCCATACTTGTAAAGGCACGATGTGTTTACCTGCACCGACCTTAACGGAATTAGGCGTTTCACCTTCTGCTAACTTAAGCAGGTTCCAATCGTCTTTAACGATGGCTTTATCTTTGATGATCTCACGCATATGCATCTTCTCCTGCTTGATAATGAGCGCCTTCAATTGGGGTCGCATAAACATATGCCTTGAATGGATCAATGCCTAAGCGACGCACTGTATCAATGAAGCGTTCATCTTCAAAACGATCACGCACATAGACTTCAAGAATTCTGCCTATCACTTCAGGCATTTGTTTAGCAGAGAAAGAAGGGCCTATGATTTTACCAATTGAGCTTTGATTGCCTTGTGCGCCACCAATCGAAACTTGATACCACTCAGAGCCATCTTTATCCACGCCGAGAATACCAATGCTGCCGACATGATGATGACCACAAGCGTTAATACAGCCCGAGATGTTGAGTTCTATATCACCAATGTCGTGTTGGAAATCGAGATTATCAAAACGCTCTGCAATCGCTTCAGCTATGGGAATAGATTTCGCATTGGCGAGAGAACAGAAATCACCACCAGGGCAACAAATAATATCGGTCAGCAAACCAATATTTGGTGTGGCTAATCCATGTTCTTTTGCTTCTTGCCACAGAGCGAATAAATCAGCTTGCTTAACATCGGCTAAGACTAGATTTTGTTCATGCGTGACACGCAGTTCACCAAAGCTATAACGATCTGATAAATTAGCAATGAAATCAATTTGCTCTGCTGTTGCATCACCCGGAGGTGTGCCGGTTTTTTTCAGTGAAAGCGTGACGATAGCGTAACCCGCAACCTTATGCGGTTTAACATTGCGCTGTACCCAATTTGAAAAAGCTTTATGCTCAGTGCGCAAAGTGAGTAAAGCCGATTCATCATTGCTGAGTTTTTCATAAGCAGGTGGTGCGAAATAACTCGTGACACGATCGAGTTCTTCTTGTGTGATCGTACTAGGTGCATCTTGTAAATCCAGCCACTCTTGTTCAACCTGACGTGTGAATTCTTCTATGCCTAAGGCTTTTACTAAAATTTTGATACGTGCTTTGTATTTATTATCGCGACGACCATATTCGTTATACACACGCATAATCGCTTCTACATAAGTAAGCAAATGCTGCCAAGGTAAGAATTGACGCACTACGCTACCCAGTATGGGTGTTCTTCCCATGCCACCACCAGCGAGAATCTGAAAACCTAACTCGCCTGCTTCATTGCGAATCACATTCAAACCAATGTCATGGATCTGTACAGCAGCACGATCATGTGTTGCTGCGTTAATTGCAATTTTAAATTTACGTGGCAACCAAGCAAACTCAGGATGGAAAGTGCTCCATTGACGCAGGATTTCTGCAAATGGACGTGGGTCGATTAATTCATCCGCAGCCACTCCGCAGAATTCATCAGAAGTGATGTTACGTATGCAATTGCCAGAAGTTTGAATCGCATGCATTTCCACAGTCGCTAAATCAGCGAGTATGTCAGGACATTTTTCTAACTCTATCCAGTTGTATTGAATATTTTGACGGGTAGTGAAATGACCATAGCCACGATCATATTTGCGTGCGATATGACCGAGCATACGCATCTGTGTCGATGACAACAAACCATAAGGAATAGCAACGCGTAACATGTAAGCATGACGTTGCATATATAAACCATTTTGCAAACGCAGCGGACGGAATTCATCTTCCGTCAGTTCATCTGCAATGCGACGCTTTACCTGATCGCGAAATTGCGCAACGCGCTCTTTAACAATCTGATGATCATATAGGTCGTAACGATACATAGTAGGTCCTTATCCTATCGTGATCACAACACCAGCTTGACTGCTACGCCTGTCAGCGTCGTAGCGAGTAAGCCGCGTAAAAATTTTTCAGGTACTGAACGTGCTGCTAGTGAACCTATGGTGATGCCTGGTATGGAACCCACCAACAGCATGAACAACAATTCCCAGTTAATCGAACCCAACCACCAGTGACCAAACGCGGCTAAAGCAGTGAGTGGCACGGCATAAGCGATATCAGTGCCTGCGATTTCAGCGGGTGAGAGACGTGGGTAGAGCAATACTAAAATAGTTGCGCCGACTGCACCTGCTCCAATCGAAGAGATAGTGACTAAGGTGCCAATCACAGCGCCGGCAATAATTGTGGCGGCAATCTGCTTTTGACCATGCAATTGTTTTTCAGGATGGGCATTCATCCAGTTCTGCATACGACCACGAAACACAATCGCAATCACAGTTAGAATGACTGAGAAAGCGATGGAATAGCGAATAATTTGGCCGATGCTCTTATCTAGTGTGCCGAAATACTTTAATGCCAATGTGGCAAGTACTGCAGCTGGTAAAGCACCGATACATAAGTGTTTGACTATCTTCCAGTGCACATTATTTTTTACTCTGTGGGCGACGGTTCCGGCTGATTTTGTGATGGAAGCGAAGGCTAGATCAGTGCCCACCGCAACGGCTGGGTTGACCCCAAATAGCAGAGTTAATAAAGGCGTCATCAATGATCCACCGCCTACACCGGTCAGACCGACCAGTAATCCGACCGCAAATCCGGACGCTACATAAGTTAAAGTCATAAAGCCTCGCGCGAAGAATCCGGAATGGTAATAAACTAATCCTTTATTCCAAACAACATAGAATTTATTTGCTTATATGCTTATCAGATATAAGCAACAGCTTATGAGTAAAAGGTCGCAATAGATAGCAAAAAGAAAACGATTTGCTCTATTTAGCCTAAAAGGGAAGCCATGAACCTGCATCAATTCCGATTTGTGCGCGAGGCAGTGCGCCAGAATTTCAATTTAACCGAAGCCGCCAAAGCACTGTATACCTCGCAACCTGGAGTATCGAAAGCCATTATTGAGCTTG
Source organism: Bordetella parapertussis (assembly GCA_945883145.1). Taxonomy (GTDB): domain Bacteria; phylum Pseudomonadota; class Gammaproteobacteria; order Burkholderiales; family Burkholderiaceae_D; genus Pernthalerella. Next base: position 39,980 of record CAMCXB010000014.1, read on the forward strand.
AAGAAGAGCTGGGGATTGATATCTTTAGCCGTCACGGCAAGCGGATTCGGGGCTTAACCGAGCCCGGTAAGCAAGTCTTGAAATCCGTAGAAACCATATTGCAAGAACTCGAAGGGCTAAAACGCATAGGCAAAGAATTTGCTGCGCAAGATGCTGGCAGCTTCACTATTGCCACCACCCATACCCAAGCGCGTTACTCCTTACCTACGGTCATACAAGCATTCGCACAAAAATTTCCTAAAGTTCGACTCTCACTCTTACAAGGCAATCCCAAACAAGTCGCGGAAATGGTTTTAAATGGACAGGCAGATTTAGCGATAGCGACAGAATCTATCGCAGAAATTGATGGACTCATCACCTTGCCTTGCTTTCAGTGGGAGCACATGGTGGTGGTGCCAGCTGAACATCCGCTATTGAAATCTAAGTCCATCACGCTAGAAGAAATCGCTCAATATCCACTCATTACCTATGACGCTGCCTTTGCAGGTCGAAACAGAATCGATCAAGCATTTACACGACGTGCCTTAAAACCGGATGTGTTACTGGAAGCGATAGATGCCGATGTAATTAAAACTTATGTAGAGCTCGGCATGGGTGTGGGCATTATTGCAGGTTTAGCATTTGATCCGGTACGTGATGTGAACCTGCGCGCCATACCAGTAGGACATTTATTTGGTACCAACATATCGCGCATCGCCTTAAAACAGGGAGCGTATCTGCGTAGTTATGTATTTACGTTTATAGAAATTATGGCACCTAGCTTGGTTCGTAAAATGGTAGAACAAGCATTAGCAGGTGAAAAAGAGAATTATGAATTGTGATCGTTCGATCGCAGTAGGATTTTAATTGCATCGAATAATTTTTAACGCGGACGATTACGCTACGCAAATCGCCCCTACGAAACGATCAAAAAATTTGGGAATTTGTAGGAACGATTAGCGCAGCGTAATCGTTCGCAATTAACAGAAAATATCAAAAATATCTAGCGCATCGTTCGTTTAATTTTTATTTTTCTACAACGGTACTTAATGAAAGCATCGTACCCTTACCTAAACTAGAAGCAATCAATAATTCGCCTCCTAGTTGACGTGCTGCTTCATGCATACCAGATATGCCATGTGAGCTAAGCTGATGGATTTTGCTTTGTTTCATGCCTATACCGTTGTCAATAATTTCTAAACGTAAGGTATGGTCTCGCAAATATACAACCATTAAAACACTACTTGCATGAGCATGCTGACGGATATTATTTAAGGCTTCGCTAGTGATTGCACATAATGCAGTCAGATAGCTTGCTGACAGCGTGCAATGGGTAATATTGCTAACTAACTCAGTGCTTAAGCCGAGTTCAGTTTCAAAATTAACTAGTTGCGATTGCAAAGCAGCGATGAGTTCGGTGGGCGGGGTAGATCTCTTTTTCACCTTGTAGTGTGTTAAAGCTGAGCTGACGCTTTTTTCCATCGCTTCTCTATCGCTAGCTACGAAAGGTGGCGATGCAGTTAATTTCGGTTTGTCTATGAATAATGATTTAGGCATACAAGTTCCTGATTAAAAAAGATTCAATCTTTCTTAGAACGATATTGCTATCTCAAATCTATGGTTCAAAGAGTAATCTGTTTAGATAAGAAATAATACTTAGCACCAAGTTTCTTTTAATTATTAAATTGATTTACCGCAAGTTAGTGGTTTAAATTAGTTCTGTATGGAAATTTAAGCTGCGGTACACTACCTGCGAGTGAGGGAAACGCATGAAAAATGTGCATACCTTAATGCAGACTCAGAGTCACATAGTTGGCAATAGTTCCTGTTAGATATTGCTTAAATTTTTGGTGGTTCTTCTATTTGAAAAAAACAGGCTGCCTATTTGTTAGAACAAATAAGTGAATTGAAGCAGAAAGAATTTTGCTGAGGGATGGGATGGAGTATTGGATAGTGGGGCTGGAGTTAGGCGTTGCTCTAATCATAGGATTAGCAATTTATTTCACGCTGCGCAAATAAAAACGCCGCCTTGAAAGGCGGCGTTAAATAAAGCGCTAGCTAAAACTTATGCAGCTTGTTTAGCCGCTTTCAATAAACATTTGGACAGTTTATCGAAATGCGTTAAAGCAGCTTTAGATAATTCTAATTGTTTACGACGTGCATCTTCTGTTTCAGCCAATAAGATCCAACCTTTTTCGCGCATGGATTTTAAACGGCCATGCAACATAGCAGGTGATCCGAGTTCGCGTTTACCCATCAAATCTTTGACAGATAGACGTTCTTGCTTCAAGCGTGCATGCGCAATAATCTCTAAAATTCTTTCTTCAAGAGGTTC